>JAGGXI010000096.1 GCA_021163155.1 Candidatus Aerophobota bacterium | reverse complement strand
TTCAAAATCACAAATATCACATTTAAGCTGTAGTTATCCTTGCACTATCAAGATTGATCGGTAAAGTAAGGTTGCGCTGTTTTACGCAGGCTCTGAGCCTCGCGGCTACCATTTTTTTCGTGCAAAAATTGGTTTTCAAAGGTTTTAAAATACTACCTTGTAAACAGCTCTCTCCCGATAACCTGTTATTACAATAACGTAACCGCTTACCATTCTATTTAATTCGTTATCTCCTGAATCGACCAAAAAAGGCCGACCATTTAATGAATTAATTTTTTGCTTTGTTGCCACAATAATAATGTTATCTTTCCCTACCTGCTTAATTACATTAGGGCTTAACTGCTGATTACCCCTTCCAAACAAGTAACCCTGCCCTCCAATAGGGGTAAGGATTAGCTTGGTTTTCTTTCCTTTTAGTTGTTCCAGTAGCTTTTTTTCACTTAGATCCTTTCCTATGAGTTTTTTTCTATAGATGAGATCTACACCTAATAACGAATAATCTAAATTTAATTTTTCCATGATTGGTCTAGTGGTTGTGCCAGGACCAACTATGTAAAAGCAATCATCTTTCATATTTTCTATAACATCCAAAGCAATTTCTTCCTGAGAATATCTTTCATCTGTTGAGCTTCCAGCCTTTAATCCCTGGATATGTCTCTTCTCAAATGGAATTTTTAGATAACCATACAACCTAGCAGTTACAAAACCATTCCTGAAAGCTTCTTCATCAATATCCATAACTTCAGCTTCGCTTAACTTTCTTACCTTTTTTTGGAGATATAATGCAGCTAAGTCTCCTGCTCTCATCGGATTACAAGCATATACAGCCGAATGCATTTTTACACCTGTTGGTATACCTAATACAACTATTCTATCTTCAACAGCATTATATATATCCCTGGCTGTGCCATCTCCTCCAGCAAAAAGTAAAAGATCAACTTTTAATGCTAACAAGTCTTTGGCAGCTTTTTGTGTATCAGCAGCGTTTGTCTTTCCCTCTTTTATGGAACCTATAACTTTCGGTTTAAAACCACAATAATTAGCTACAGCTTCTCCCATTTCGCCAGGATATGTTATTATTTCTATATCATTTTTAAGAAAAACAAGTCTTTTTAGAGCACCTACTGTGCGTTTTGGAGATTCTGGTTCTGCACCCAGTTTTCTGGATTTTTCTAAAATATTCCACCCATCAGTTCCTTTAAGCCCTACTCTCCCTCCCATACCGGCGATAGGATTTACAATTAAACCTAATTTTCCCAATTCAAATTACCCTCTTAGAGAGCCCGGAAAAACCTCCAGAGGCCTCTGATTACGCAGATTCTTAAAAATGATTACACCGCTTCAGAGATTTCTGACTTTTTCAGAAATCTTCTTTTACTCGGTTTGCTTCTTACACTTTTTTAAATAAGCCCTCCAGGTAATAGCCCATTTTGAAGGATTGTCCAATGAATCTGTTTCAATTTTGTGCACAACACTTCTATAAGGTGCATTCTTTACTTTGTCAGGACTTTTATATGCCTCTTCAGCTACTTTCTTTAATCCTGAAACATATTCATCAAGTTCGGCTTTAGAATAAGATTCAGTGGGTTCAAGAGTAAAAGGATTTGGAACAATAAAAGGGTGATGGCTGGACCACATATGAAAACCAAAATCAGCCATTCGACAGGTAATATCTTCTGTTGTAACTCCTGTTTCCTTTGTAAGTTCTTCCCAACTATATCGAACCTGTTCAATTCTATGCCTTCCCTTTGCATAAGGCGCACTCGCACCACGAATTTTTAATACCTTCTTTAATAGATAGTTATTATTAAGTACTGCTGTGCGGGCAACTTCTTTTAGCCCTTCACTACCTAAACTCATAACCCATGAATATGCTCTCAATATAACCGGAATTACTCCGTAGAATTCCCTAACTTTTCCTATGCTGTCTGAAACATTATCATTTAAATAATAATTTTCCCCATCAAACTCTACTAAAGGCACGGGTAGATATTTAGAAATCTCTTTAGTTACACCAAGAGCACCGGTAGCCGGACCACCGCAACCATGAGGCGAAGAAAAAGTTTTATGAAGGTTAAAGAAACAGAGATCAAAACCAGCTTCTTTTGCCCTTGTAATACCTAATATACCATTTGCATTGGCCTGGTCATAGCCACAAAGGCCTCCTGCTTCGTGAATAATTCGTGTAAATTCTGCTATTTTTGGATTGAAAATTCCTGTATCTTCCGGATTGGTAATTAACAAACCGGCAGTACGGTCGGATACAACTTTTTTTAGAGCTTCAACATCAGGCAATCCATCTTCATCGGGATAAATGGTGATTACTTTATAACCTTTTACAGCTGCCGCTGCTGCATCTGATGGATGGGAAAATATAGTTGTAATCATCTCATCCCTCTTCTCTGATTCCCCATTAGTCTCATGGTAAGCTTGTATTATAGAAACTATTGCTAAAATTGCCTGAGAGCCGCCACCCGGTTGAAATGTAAACTTATCTAAACCAGAAATTTCTCTCAAGAATAAATCCATTTTATACATTATTTCAAGAATTCCTTGAACCGTGTTTTCATTCTGGGATGGATGAAGTTCCGTCAACTTAGGAGAGTTTGCTAATTGCTCATTAATTTTTGGACTGTACTTCATTGTGCATGTCCCTTGACCCACATCAACATTCAAATCTGCTCCAAGGGTTTCCTGAGATAAACGAAGATAATGTCTTAGAACTTGCATTTGAGAAAGTTCAGGAAGATTAGGGGCTTGTTTTCTTAACATATTTTTAGATAATTTAGATAAGCCATTACCAACCACTGTCTCTATTTCCTTTTCTATAGTTGGTATCAATATACCTCTTTCTCCTGGACTACTTAATTCATAAATAATTGGCTCATCCCACTTAGCCTGATGAAAATTTCTTATTTTAGTTTTCATATTCATTGCCATGGTTGAGTTCCCCCTTTCTTATTTATTCAAATATTCATCTAATGCTTGAACTAATTTATCAATATCTTCCTTTGTATGAATTTCGGTGATACAATATAATGCACTGTTTCTTAACTCAGGAAATTCATTGGAAATATCTTTTCCTCCAAAGATACCCTGCTTAAGTAAAGCTTTATTCACCTGTTTAACTGTTTTGCCGGTATTATTAAAATCTACAACGAATTCTTTAAAGTGCGCTGTCTGGAGTGATGGAATTTTTATTCCTTTAATTTCCGAAATCTTTTCCATGGCATATTGTGACCTTTGCATAATTAACTTACCTAATTCCTGTATTCCTTGAGGTCCTAACAACGCTAAATAAACTCCCGCCGTAATTCCCCATAATGCTGTTGCTGTACCTACGAATTCTTTGCCCTTCTCTCTTTCAGCAAAGGATGTTCTCTCATAGGCTACATCGCCAAATCCATATTCACCTTCCACGCTAGTAGGTGTAATACCAAAAAGTCGGGACGGATATTCCATTACAAAACGTTCTTCATCCCGAGTGGCAATAAAGCCAGCAAGTCCTCCTCCATATTGCATATGAATACCCAACGCTTGTATATCACCACAGACAATATCCGCTCCATAATTACTTGGAGGAACTATTATACCTAAAGAAATTGGATCAGCACCTACTATACTTAACGCACCCCATTTATGAGCAATATCTGAGATATCTTCACCTCGATTTTCTATACATCCAAGGTATGACGGATTTTCAAAATAAATTCCAGCTGTCTTTGATGATATTTTATCCTTTAAGTCATCAAGATTAACTCGCCCAGTTTCTGGACAACATTCTACTAAATTGACTTCTATAACAGGTTTACAATAGTTTCGGATTACCGAGAGTCTATCTGGAGAAATAGTGTTTGAAATTAATATTTCAGTACGGTCCGTAATCCTTGCAGCCATTCTGATAGATGTGCTGGCAGCCTGTGCCCAATCATATGTTGGAACATTCACAACATCCATATCTAACAGCTCGCCCATCATGCTCGCATACTCAAATAGCGCTTGAAATCTTCCATAATCTTCATAAGGTTCTCCCGCATATGCAGTTAAAAATTCTGAACGGCGATTGATCTCATCACATACTGCAGGAACATAGTGTTGCCAACAACCTCCCCCCAAAAAACTGATATACTCTTGACATGTCTTGTTTTTTGATAGAATCTTTTCTACATGTTGTTTTAGAGCACATTCAGAAGATAAAGGTTCAGGAAGATTCATCTTTCCCTTAAATCTTAAGTTTTTGGGGATATCCTCATAAAGTTCATCAATATCCTTTACCCCGATTTCCTTCAACATTTTTGCTTTTACTTCTGGTACAGAATTTGGAATATAAGGATGAACTATATTTTTCTTTTTACTCATAAGTTACCCTCCTCTAAAATAAAATCGTTAAATTATTTTCAATATATTCAGTTTAAGCCAGGCCTCCACCATCAACAACTAAAACACTGCCGGTTACCCAGCTGGAAAGGTCACTGGCAAGATAAAGAACTGCGTTAGCAATATCTTGAGGGACACCAATGCGATTGAGAGGTCTATCCGCAGCTTCTCTTATAAAAGATTCTTCATCGACACCCAATTGATGGGCTTCTCCATGTAGAAGTGGAGTATCAATATCACCAGGGCAGACACAGTTGACGCGAATTCCTTGTTTACCATGATCAATTGCCATTGCACGAGTTAGATTTACTACTCCGCCTTTCGCTGCACAATAAGCTGCTGCATTAGGTCCTCCTTTAAGCCCCCATCCGGAACCAGTATTGATTATACTTCCCCCTCCGCCTTCAATCATAATAGGAATCACATAGCGGGAAAGCAAATAAATCGCTTTTAAGTTAACATTTAATACTAAATCCCACTCTTTTTCACTTAATTCTGTAATATTCTTCCGCCTAATCACACCAGCGTTGTTAAAAAGAATATCTATTCCTCCAAATTCCTTGTAAATCGTATCAACTGTTTTCTTACACTCAAAATCAGAAGTTACATTACAACAAAAAAATTTTGCTTTTCCTTTAGATTTCTTAATTTGTCCTGCGGCGTCAACTCCTCCTGATTCATTAATGTCTATTAAAGCTATTACAGCTCCCATCTCTGATAAGAGTTTTGCTGTCGCCAGTCCAATACCAGACGCCGCCCCTGTAACTATGGCAACTTTACCTTCCAAAGAAATATTATTCAAAACTTGATTATTCCTCCTATTTATAACTCTCACCTCCTAAAATTTTTTTCTAATTATTCATTAATATTACTCTTCTATATCTTTAATATATTGTCCAGCAGTTTCTCCTCCATCAATAGCTATAGCCTGGCCGGTAATATAGGCAGCCTCAGATGATGCTAAAAACGCAAATAAGTTAGCAATCTCTTCCGGCTCAGCATGACGATTTAATGGAATTGATGCATTGACTTCTTCTAACATTTCTGGAGTATATTCAGATTTTTGCATTGGTGTAAGCACATATCCTGGACAAATAGCGTTAGCTCTTATCCATGGAGCAAACTCTAAGGCTATTGTCTTCGCCAGGAGAATTACTCCTGCTTTTGACGCATTGTAATCTGTATAAAACGGATGTCCTACCATCCCATTCGTAGAGGCAGTGAATAAAACCACTCCAGAGCGTTGTTTTCTCATTCTTTTGATTGCTTCTCTCGCACAAAGGAACATTCCGTCTAAATTAACACGAAGAATTTTTGACCACTCCTCATATCCAATTTCTAAAAATGGCTTACGGAAACTAATTCCTGCATTAGAAATTAGAATATCGATACCTCCAATAATTTCATCTACTTTCTTGAATGCCGTTTCTATCTCCCCTACGTTGCTGACATCAGCATACACTCCACCATTTAGCTTTGAATTATTAGACAACGCTTTATTTATGGCCTCTTTATTCCAATCCAGGATAACAACCTTAGCTTCCTCATTAATAAAACGTTTAACAGTTGCAAGCCCGATTCCGCTTGCTCCTCCTGTAACAACGACCCTCTTGCCTTCAAGATCTTTGTATATGCCCATTTTTATAACTCCTTTAATTTTAATATCGTTTCCATAGTTAACAATTCCCTTTCTGATGATGAGATCAACAAACACATAGCATATAAATATTGGAGTGGACCTTATTATTCGGACATTGATTCGCCTTGTTTAAATCTGCTTTTTTCTTTTTTGATAAAATAATTTCTCGAGCTCTTCGTACCATATTTACCTCCTGGCAGAATATTTTTATTTGTTTGTTAACAACTTATTCTACCGGAGGCTTGTTATTATGTTCTTCCCATTGTTCTTTTCGTCTTCTTGGTATTCGCTATGTCTTTTCTCGAGTCTCTTTCTTTAACCCGACTTCCACGAAGTTCCCTAAAAAAGCCTTTACTTTTTCTCTAAAATTACAAAAATATAAATCTTATTTAAGTAACTCATTAGTTTTAATCACGGCATCCGAAGCATCGGCACCATAAGCATCAGCGCCTATCTCTTTTGCCCACTCTTCCGTGACAGGTGCTCCTCCTACCAATATTTTCAAATTATCATGCACATCATTGTCTATTAACGCCTCTATTACCTCTTTCTGAACAGGCATTGTGGTTGTCAATAATGATGAAAGACCCAATATTTTGGGCTTAAATTCTTTTATCTTGTTTACAAATGTTTCGGTAGGAACATCCGCTCCTAAATCCATCACCTCAAAACCATTTACCCCTAACATAGTAGCAACAATATTCTTACCTATACTATGGATATCTCCTGCTACGGTTCCAATAATAACTCTGCCTTTTGTTTTCCTTTTTTCCCCTTGTTGCTTAATCTTAGCTTCAAACACTTTTATTCCTTTTTGCGCCGCTTCAGCGGCCATTATCAACTCGGGTAAAAAACACTCGCCTTTATTAAATTTTCCCCCCATCTCTTCCAATCCCTTTGTTATTCCTTCTTCAATACCATCCAGGGGATTTAAACCATTTTTAACAAATTCAGTGGCAACTTTTTCTGCCATATCTGGATCAAGATTGATAACTGAGGAATACAATTTGTTCAATAGATCAGCTTTTTGTTCATTCATTTTGCTTTCTCCTTTTATTTACAAATTCTTTACCCACTTTTCAGCAAAAAAGGCGGGTTCTTAAATCACCTCTTACGTGGTTTAACTATTTGGTTTGCTAAAAAAAATCTAAATTTCTTTCTCTATCTTGTAGGGAACATACCAAAAACCATCTACGCTTAAATGGAAACAACTTTTGTAATATAAAATAATTTAACTTATGAAATTTGGAGTAATTTATTCTTTTGCAGATTCAGGAATTTCATCCATCCCATACTTACGAAGAGAGTACGTCATAATCTTATCTAATTCCCTTTCTACCTCTCCTGGAATATCTTTAAGTTGGTACTGAGCTAAAATTTCAGGTATTTTATCAATAGCCTGTTGATTAGTTCCTTTAGCTCCCTTTTTCTGCCAATCATCCAAAGAATGCCGATCAATAATAGAAGAAGGAAAAAACTGGTCTTTCTTAAACATCCGCAGTGTATGAGGATCACTTAAGAAATTACCTTTGTGACCTACTCTACGTATTACAGTCGTAGCCAAATTTTCTTCCCGCGGAACGATACCCTTTAACATTCGTTTGGCTATACCGATAATTTCATTATCTATTATTAGTTTTTCATAGCTGAGAGTAAGAAGAAAATTTAAAGCACAGGTACCAGAAATCATATTCATCCCTGCCAAAGATCCTAATATAATTCCCATAGTATCTTCTATTCCTGATTGAACACCACATATCTTAGCGTCACTTGATCCCAGGTAACCATGGGTAGGCACGCCTAAATATTTTCCTATTTGAGTATAAGCACAAGATAATATCACCGTCTCAATAGCCCCCGTAGAACTAATTCCGCTACGCATATCAAATAGCTCAGGTGCACCACCATAGACGATAGGAGCTCCGGGTTTAGCTAATTGATTAATAACTAAACCACTAAAACTCTCAGCAGTATGTTGCACTAATGAGCCCAAAATAGTAGCAGGAGCAGTAGCTCCTACAAGAGGCATAGAAATCAACT
>JAGGXI010000001.1 GCA_021163155.1 Candidatus Aerophobota bacterium | reverse complement strand
AAGCTCCACAGATGTTATCAAAATTGCTATAGTAGAAGCCGCTGCTACTACAGGAGAGAGACCGGTTCTTAAAAGAGACCAAATATTGATTGGCAGTGTAGTTATAGCAGGAGTGCAAAGAAAATATGCCATCATAAATTCATTTAATGATAAAACAAAACTAAACAAAATAGCGCTGACAATTGCATTTTTAATTAATGGTGCTGTAATCTCAAAAAAAGTTCGAGCGCTGCTTGCACCTAAGGATCGGGCTGCCTCCTCTACTGACATATCCACATTACTCAATCCTGCTGAGATTATAATAAATGTAATCGGCATACCCCATAATGTATGTGCTAAAATTATGCTAAGGTAGCTACCATATAATCCAATTAAAGGAACAAACATTAACAAACCAATCCCAAGTAAAATTTCAGGAACAAACCAGGGCAGCATAATTAAGAGTCTTACAAAGAAATCCCCTGAAAATCTATGTCTAAAAGCTAAAGCTGTAGGAATACCAAAACCAAGAGAGAACACACAGGTAAGTGTTGCCACAATAATACTATTCTTAAAGGAGTTAACCCATATTGAGGAGGTGAAAAACTTATCAAACCATTTAAAACTAAACCCTTGAGGAGGAAAAGTTATCCGAACTCCTTCTGTAAATGCAGTTGGAATCACAAGTATCACCGGGACTACCAAGAAAATAAATATAATCCAACAACAAGTCTTAAATCCTACATTCCACCAGTCTATATTTTTAATTTCCGTACCTTCAATAATTTGTTCATTTTTAGTTATCATTATTGTGTCTCCTTAGCCTCAGAAAATTTAAAATATATAATTAAACAAAAAAGAGTTATGATTACTAAAATACCAGCTATGGCGTCTCCAAAAGGCCAGTTAAACACAGATAAGATTTGATCTTCTATTACCATTGTCATTGTTCTTTGCGCACCACTTCCTAAAAAAGAAGGAATTGCATAGGTACCCATACACCACATAAATGCTATCACCAGAGCCCCCGAGATTCCCGGCATAGATAAAGGAAGAGTAACATGGTAAAAAGCTTTTAGCCTATTTGCTCCAAAAACTCTTGCTGCCTCTATATATGATCTCTTAATGCCTACTATAACACCAATTAAGATTAAGGTGGCATAAGGAATGATTGAGTGTATTAATGCAATTACAATTGCTCCATCACAATATATAAGATGCAGTGGTTTATCAATTAAACCCAACCTTAAAAGAAGATTATTGATTACGCCATGCTGCGATAACATAATTTGCCATCCCAATGCACGGATGACCTCAGTTGTAAACATGGGAACTGCAAGAAGGATTAAATATAAAGTGGCTTTTTTTTGCGAAGATGTTGCAATTAAATACGCAACAAAATAACTACAAATAAGAACAAAAGGTACCACCATCGCAGTTAATTTAAGAGTATATAAAGAAACTCCAAGATAATATGGGTCTGAAAGATAACGCAGATAATGAGAAAACGTAAATCCTGGTTTATAGGTAAACGCTCCCCCCGGATAAAAACTAATCCTTATGGTCCAGATAAGAGGAATGGCAAAAAAAGCTGAAATATATATCAATGGAGGAAGAAGTAAAAATATATAATTGTACCTACTACTACGTTCTAAAATATTTGCAATTATTTTTTTATAGTTACTTGCTATACTTCTTGATTTCATATTAATAAGCCCCCTCTTTCTTTGCTTTCTTAGGAATACATACGCAACTCTGTGGATCTAAAGTGACAATTACCTTTTCTCCTGGGCAACAATTTAAAATATCTGAATCTGATATAGTTTGCATATCACAAATAATTACCTCCCCACACTCAAGTATAATCTGGTATTTTTTAATTGACCCTAAGTACATTACATTTTGAATTTCTCCACTGAACACGTTTTCTTGATTTGCACTCTTTTTTTTAGAAATTTCCACTTTCTCTGGGCCTATAAATACGTTTACTTTGTCGTTTTTAGAAAGAGGGGCCCTCGCCGATATTGGTATTTGAAGATGCAATCCCTTATCTGATTCAACAATTACTTTAGATTTATTAGTTAAGGAGACCTTGCCGGGAATGAAATTCCTCTCTCCTATAAATTTTGCTGTAAACTCTGTTTTGGGTGATTCATATATCTCATACGGTGTACTTATTTCCATTATCTTTCCCTTATCCATAAGAGCTATTCTATCAGCCATAGAGAGAGCTTCTGTTTGATCGTGTGTCACAAATATTGTAGTAATATTTAACTGAGAATGAAGATTAACTAATTCTATGCGCATTTTTCTTCGCATATTTAAATCCAGATTGCTTAAAGGTTCATCAAGTAAAAGAATAGTTGGATTAATCACTAAAGCTCTTGCTAAAGCAATACGCTGTTGTTGACCCCCGCTCAATTGCCTTGGATATCTATCCTCGAAACCAAAAAGACCTACCGTTCCTAAAATATTTTCAACTTTACTCTTGATTTTTTCCTTAGGCATTTTTCTCATTTTTAATCCAAAAGCTATGTTATCATAAACAGTTTTATGAGGGAAAAGGGCCCATCGTTGGAATACTATAGCAAGATTTCTTTTATGAGAAGGTACCATTGTAACATCTTTTCCTTTTATTTTTATAGTGCCCCTATTTGGTCTCTCAAGCCCAGCAATTATTCTAAGGGTGGTTGTTTTTCCGCATCCACTAGGGCCTAATAGAAAGAACATCTCACTTGGCTTTACTTGAAGTGAGACATCATCAACTGCTATTACTTTATTAAATTTCTTAGTTATATTATTTAATTCTAACTCCATCATCCTTATTTATCTCCTATTGTATATATTTTAGGTCTATGTATACGCTATAGCGTATACATAGACCAGTAACTGCATCTTATCCTTTTCCTATCTGACTGATAACTTCTTTCTGATAACGTTCTTGTAATTCATCCCAGTTCTTTCTGAAATAATCATAATCAGGTATAAGAATTTTTTGCCAAGCTTCATCGGTATTCAACACTAAATCTTTATATTCTTCCTCAAACATCCAGGCAGGCTCTTTTTGATACATATTTACTGACCATCCACCTCCTGATTCTACCTCACCTGCTTGTGCTTCTTCAGTTAAAAATTCATTTATCCATGCCTCAGCAAGATCTCGATGTTGTGTTCCTCTTACCACGCTTAAAATACTAAAATATCCTGTATAACCCTCTTTTGGTAAATACCCATCATAGGTTCCTTGTCTTCTCCCTCTCGCAACTGCACAACCATAATCGTTCGCCATCGCAACATCACCACTAATTATTAGTGACCTAATCAGGTCTGTTGATGTATAAGCTAATTTTGAATGCTGAGCAACCTCAGCCGCTTTTTTGTAAACTGCATCAAGGTCTGTATATATCTCTTTCGCTCCCTCTTCCTCATCAAGCATATATGCAGCCTGATAAAGATTTTCTACCCACCAGTATTTATTTATGGATATCTTCCCTTTTAATTCTGGTCGTAAAAAATCTTTCCAACTTGTTGGCTTAAATGTAAGGCAATGAGGATTAAACATTGGGATTGTAGGTTCACCACCAACAATAACCCCATAACCATCCATATACTTCTTACTTTTCCTTACAGAAGGAAATATATTTTTTATATTAGGAATGTTTTCTTCTCTTATTGGTAAGAGAAAGCCTGCATTTCTTAAAACTGAATATTCCATTGGATCCGACATTACAACATCCCAGGGTGGTTGGTTTTTAGGGGAGGCTTTAATTTTGGCATAGAGAGCTTCCCATGCAGGCACTATCTCTACCTTTCCTCCAGTCCTTTTTTCAAGTGCTTCAATTGCTGGCTGAAGTCCTTCGCAAAATCCACTGCTCCAGCAAGTTGCGATGATAGTTTGTCCCTTGAAAGGTTTTTTCTCTGTTTCGGCAACAAGCTCTGAACCTATTAACACCAAGAAAAGAAGTGATACCATTACCCCTCTTACTACTTTCTTTAAATTTTTTCTTTCCACTTT
>JAGGXI010000063.1 GCA_021163155.1 Candidatus Aerophobota bacterium | reverse complement strand
GACCCATAAAGAATATCAGGAATTTGTGAAAGAGCAGCTTAAGACTCGCAGCTTAGTCATTCCAGCTTTCTTTGTGGATGTTTATGCAAAGCTGATTAATTTAGATCTTAGTGAGATTCTTTAAGATTAAGAAGAGAGATTATAAATTGACAGTGACAAGGAGTCGTAAGATGCGGGCTGTTCGAATAGCTTTAGACTGTATGTGTCAGCATATAGATGCTCAAGCAGAGGTACTCGGGGTTAAGAAACCAGAAAAATCGCAAGATGTGCTAACAGCACCTTCAGAGCCTTAAGAGTTTTATAAAGGGTTCTCGATTTTTACCTCTGGTAGGGAGGTATGCCTTATTTTAGCCTTTTTCTTAAAAAAACTCTTTTTTAAAGTGAGAAAGAACAATTTTTGACTCAATTTTGAGTCAGCAGAGCCTAAAATTAGCTATTTTTGTATTCTTTTCCGAGAGCACTCTTCTTTTAATTACCTTAGCCGCTTATTAAACTGACAACAAAAAACAAATTAGATTCGTTAAAAATTCCCTCTCAAATCTTTAGTGTTGTGAAAAACTATTGTTTTAAGTATATGGGAAGGGGAGAGCTATATATAGCTCTCCCCTTCTTTTTTATTTAATTTAATACCATACTCTTCCACCGGTTTGATCTTCTACTGCTGTTTTAATAGCAATTTTAATTGCTTTTTCAATAAGCTCAAGAGGCATATTTGCTTTTCCCTTTTTACCTTCCAACATGTCCCCTGCTACATACTCAGGAAGAGTAGGAATATGGATAAATCCGAATTTAATATCTAACCCGTGCTCTCTGATATACTGCGAGATTGAATAAGTAGCCCAGTTGCATAAATACGTCCCGGCGGTACTAAACCAGGTATCTCCATAGCCTTCTTTTTGAAATTTAGACCCTGCATAAGCTGGGATACCTGCTTTTAATATAGAGTTAACTATTTTATCAACCGGAATTGTACATTCCTCAAAAGCTGGACCATTGGGATTTATGGGTTCGTATACTCGCTTTCCATCGGCCATTTTCCCTCTCATCACAGGGGTAGGGACAGAAGCATCGTTACCGTATGAAGTATTGCAACCATATTTTTCTGGCCGCAAGCCATAGGTACCAGGAGATGCCCCTAAAGCAATAACTATGTCTGGATCGTATTCTTTAATAGATGCTATAACTGGTGGTACTGCTCCCTTCCAGGTTACAGGAATAACTATACTATGCACTCGTGTTCCTGCTATCATTGAGCCATGTAGATCCTGTACAACACGCTGGGCTACATTTACCTGACCTTCGGGAATACCTGTATACCACCCATACCCAACAAGAAGGACCCTAAAGTTGAAATCCTGAGCTAATGCCGCTCCTCCCATTACACAAAGAAAAAATATCGCTACGATTAAAAACCATATTCCTTTTTTTCTTTTAAACATAAGAAGCCTCCTCGACTTTGTTCATTTTCCTCTAAAATCTTACAAAAAGAAATTTAATTACAGCTAACGGCCTACCTGCTTCTCACCTCCCTCTGGCCTTATTTTTAGCTCTTCCCTTGCCAAAATCTAACCTCATCAATTAATTATTAATATCTTTCCTTTTTTTGTCAAACGTACGCATTAAGCATGGTTGCCGCAGGGTGTTAGTAGTTTCAGCCGAGTGGAGTGATCATTTCTGTTTCTTTTTCTGTTTGAGTGGTTTATAGCCTTCTTCTTTTGTCCAGGTTCCGGAATATCCACCAGGGCCATAGGGATTCTCTTTAGGCGCGTAACCGTCGGGTGAGGCAATATCTTCTGCTGGTTTGTAGAAAGTTTTCATGGGGTCAACTGATTGGTATTTAAACCAAGCAGGGGACCTTTGCAGATCGGAAGAGAAGTGTGCATACAAATATTGTATGGCAAGCGGCGTTAATTGACCAAGTTCTGTTGTATATTGACCTGGAGGTAGCTCTGGAAGATAGAATGGGATGAATACCCCCCACGTCATGTTTTGACATATCTGACGATTCTCCAACTCCTTAGGAGGTAAGTTGCCACTGGGCCATCCGTAAGTAAACCAGTATATCAGTTTTTTTGGCTGTATAACGCAACAGGTACCTGGGCCACTTGTAGTGTCATTCAGGCGAGTAAGATAGACATAACTCCAATACTGGAACATATCCTCAATGTGAATTTTAGTATGCCTCCGTATTTCCTTAAACCATTCAGTGCCTCGTTCGAATCTACTGCAATGATATGGATCCGGTTTCTTGTCCACGCCTTTCATTTTATCAGATATAAAATGGTTAGTTCGCACCACATAGCCATCCTTTGTAAGCGTTTCAACATTTGCTTTTGTGTAGCTGATTTCTACCAGTGCCAGATTTCCTTCAGCATCACCCATGATGGCGTTTCTAGGAGGAAAGTCTTTACTCCGTGGTACCTTTTTAAGAAGTTCAATCGCTTCTTTAACATTTGCACAACTTGACAGAAGCATTGGGCCAATTTCAAATCTGTTGATTCCTGCTGGGTTTGGAGTGTCTGTACAGCCTACATATGCTCCAGCCCAGCCAAATCCCTTTTCATTGATACCTGTCCAGAAGCCCCATATGTAAGCTTTTGTTCCAATGTACTTGTATCCATTTTCAGGCTGAATAACAAAGAGTGTATGTCTGGTCGGCCACCAAGGGTTATCCATGGTTTGTCCGAAGAAAATATCATTATCCGCTACTATTGAACCTGTACATCCACCCAAAGTGCATCCAAAATCTTCAGGCAGTTCCTTGTTGATTGAAGACTGCGAAGAACCACCGATCGCAGACAGACAAGCCGATGATCCCGCTATTGTAAGATTGGCAATTGCTACAAGAGTAACTACCGCCAGAATAGCTATCTTCTTTCTCACAATAATGCTTCCTAATCTTAAAATCTTTTTATCCATTTCTCCTCCTTGCGGATTTTTTTGTTTTCATCTTTGAGGTCTAAACTAAATTAGTTAGCTAATTATACTTTAGAAGGGTCACCTGTGTATGTCCCCTGCTATTTCCTTTTTTTATCTTAAGTTATGTATTTTTCACCTCCTGGTGTATAATAGATTTTGGTACCCCACTAAATCTTTATTAAACAAAGTAGGGCGGCAGACATTATACAATCTGCCTATTCACCTTTATCATTGCATAATATTTGATATTATAGAT
>JAGGXI010000109.1 GCA_021163155.1 Candidatus Aerophobota bacterium | reverse complement strand
TGTGATATTTGTGATTTTGAAATTAATCTTTCTCTTCTTACACAGATCGTTATTAATGCAAATATTACGGATTGCAAGATATTCTAAAAATCTAATAAGATGAGTTTCCTGCAAAAGTTGGCTGTCATAAGAAGTTTATCAAAAAACTTATTAGCTTTTGTATTAAATGGTTCTTTTGTCTTTCTATTTTTAACTATTTCCACAGCCTAGAAATGCCCGATTCCTCTAACATCTCCAATGCATTCATGACGATTCATCAATTCACGAAGCTTTTTTCCCAAATACTTACTTGTTCTTTGAGGAAGCCCCATTGTCATGAGTTTCTTATACTCTTCTATCGCTGGTGGAATAGCTGATATGACGAGTGGATGCATTGAATATGTATGTTCATGAAACATTTCATTTACTGAGTACCAGCGTCTTTCGTTAAAAACATTATCACAGGCTTTCCTCTGCCATCCATGCTGATTTGGATATTTCTCTGTTTTAAGTGTTTGATGAAATCTAAGCTAGTAAACTGAGAACCTTGATCAGAGTTGAAGATCTCAGGGATACTAACAGTAAGTGCTCTTTCTAAAGCCATTATACAGAAATCAACGTCCATGTCAATGGATAGCTCCCAGAAGAGAACATACCGACTCATCCAGTCCATAATCGCTACTAAATAAAGCCAGCCGTGCCTCATTCTAATGTAGGCAATATCAGCGCCCCATATTTCATTAACCCGAAAGATAAGGATATATCTTGTGGCCGGGGGAAGGCTTGCTGAGATTTCTTTTAGGATAAACAGCTTCGATCCCTATACATCTTTTAAGCCGCTGTACGCTCTTTTTATTCACCTTATAACCTTTTCTTTCCAGCGCCTTTCTCATTCTCCGCGAACCATAAAAGGGTCTTTTAGTATATTCCTCATCGATTAAATGCATCAGTCTTAGATTATATGAATCTATAGCCGGCTTATAGTATACTATTGAACGACCTACTCCCAGAAGCTGTGCTTGCATTGTTATGGGTATTTGATTATTTTCTCGGCCGATAAGCACAACTTTCTCCCTCACTGATAAGTCCAGATTTTTTTAAGCCAGTCGAGTCCTACTTTTAATTGTTCAATTTCCCTGTAGAGTTCCTCAATGAGAAGATTTTTCTCTTTATCTTCCCTTTGCCTTCTATCCTGGAAAAGCTGAGTTAACCCCCTCTATAGCACTCTTTTTCCATCTCTTTATCTGAGTGGGATGAACTTGATACCTGCTGGCCAGTTCAACCACTGTTTCTTTCTCTCTTATCGCCTCCGAAGTTACCTTTGCCTTGAAACTCGGTGAATATTGTTTGTGTATTTTCCCCATTTTTGAAACCCCCTTCTTTATTTTATAGTATCTTAATATACTGTCCAATTTTGGGGTTCATTACACTTTTTAAAGATGAGTAAGCTAAAAGGAGCCTTTCAGAGGGTATTTAACCCGACGTAAGTTTAAATACCCTTGGAGACTTACTGCCTTTAGAAAGATCAGCTTTCTCCATTTTTGCAGGTGGCTTAAGGGTCATCACGATGTTTTGCTGGAATACCTACAAGTGAAAGAGCTAATTTCTACTTAGATTTTTACCTCTTGGATATAGATAATCTTCTAACCCTCTATCCAAGGGAACTTAAGCTTATTTTTGAGATAATTTTTGCCAAAGTGTTGTAGACAACTTCATAAAAGATTGAACCATTTCAAAGTAGTGATTTATTAGCATCTACCACCTCCTTTCCATTCCTATTCCTTCTCACTTAATTCCTTGAAGATATAGTTATAAATGACCAAGTTTCTTAGCAAGCTCTATAAGATCCGGTTCAATCATTTTCCCCTCATCCATAATCTGCTTACCATCTAACCAGACAGATGTATTTAAGCATATTCCATCAGAATGTGAAGGTGCTGGTATTCCATCCGGTTCAATTAACCCAGCATCAATGTAACCAATACCCCATTCGGTACACCCCCAGACTCTCTCATCCTCTACTATATTCCCCGTAAGTTTAGCTCCTGGATTAAAACCATAACAGACGTGCGCCAATTTGAGCATACGTGGATGGTTAAAGCTCTTCATCCATGCCTCAAATTCTACAGCCTGTTTTCCACCTTCAACTTTAACAATCTCTCCTTCTTTGATTGTCAAACGAACCGGCTCTTCAAGCTTACCACATGGTGGCACAATTGAGCCATCAAAAACAATCGTTCCATTAACTGATTCAAGAGCAGGCGTCCAACCAATTTGACCGGCCATCATGTATGACTCAGGCACATCAGCATATCCAAGCTCGATAGAGAAAGGATGAGTTGGGTCAGGCTTTCCATCCTCAGTTTTAGGAAGATCGAATTCTACATCCTCACCAGCGGGTGTAGTCATATGAACATGTTTAGCGTTTTTAGTCATTTCTGTAATCTTTTCCATGAATTCCTTTAATGTTGGATAGTCAACTCGACCAATACACCTTACCATCATATCAGGATTCATTCCTATGAGACACAAATGCCGGAGTTTTTTGTTCTCCTTTATAGCAATCTCATACGGCGTTGAATAAAGAAGCCACTGATTATTAAATTCTACCCAGGCATCTGCTTCTTTCAATACTGCCGTAAGTGCTTCTACAGGCAGCATAGGGTCTGCAGCTTTGCCTACACCCAGGGGTGATGCTAACCAGATGACCATAGGTTTTGCACCACAAGCAAATGCAGCACTGGCAGTGGCATCTACAACTCGAGGGTCACTTTCTGTATCTGCTGTTATAACAAAAGTTTCTCCTTTTTTTAACTTAAAAAGCTCTCTTGTGAGTATATCACTAGCCTTACCTAATTCATATTCATAAAAAAACATTTTTACATCTCCGCTAATCTATTTGAGACATGGTTCATTTTTCTGTGGAAAGCTCCTGAAAAAGAAACTAATCTTTCAACACTTTTCTCTTTAGGAGTTTCCCTTTTCTCGGCTAATAACCTACCTACTTTTCACCTCCTGGTGTATAATAGATTTTGGTACCCCACTAAATCTTTATTAAACAAAGTAGGGCGGCAGACATTATACAATCTGCCTATTCACCTTTATCATTGCATAATATTTGATATTATAGAT
>JAGGXI010000074.1 GCA_021163155.1 Candidatus Aerophobota bacterium | reverse complement strand
GATTAAAGGGAAAATAAAAAAATAAAGAGAAAACAAAGAGAAAAAAAACAGGATTAAAGGACAAAAAGCAGGATTAAAGGATTAAAGGGAAAATAAAAAAATAAAGAGAAAACAAAGAGAAAAAAAGCAGGATTAAAGGACAAAAAGCAGGATTAAAGGATTAGAGGATTAGAGGATTAGAGGGAAAATAAAAAAATAAAGAGAAAAAACAGGATTAGAGGATTATTAGAGGGAAATCTTTAAAATCAGTGAATGGAGGTCATAATGAATATTTTAGTAATTGGAGGAGGAGGAAGAGAGTCTGCTATATGCTGGAAATTATCCCAAAGTAAAAATGTAGAGAAAATTTATGCTGTTCCCGGCAACGCTGGCATTTCAAATATTGCTCAATGTATAGAGATAGATTATGAAAATGACTTTTCCCATCTTACTCAGTTAGTTGAAAAACAGAGAATAGACTTCACTATAGTAGGACCAGAAACCCCTCTGGTCAATGGTATTGTAGACCATTTTCAAAAAAAGGGATATCCTATATTTGGTCCTTCTAAAAGAACTGCTTTATTGGAAGGAAGTAAGGTTTTTGCTAAAAGATTTATGAAAAAATATCTCATTCCTACTGCTGATTTTAAAGTATTTTCAGACCCAGATAAAGCGATGGAGTATATTAAAAAAGAAGGATGCCCAAGGATAATAAAAGCTGACGGCTTGGCAGCAGGAAAAGGCTCACTAATAGTTAACAATGAAAAAGAGGCAGAAGAAGCCATAAAATCAATTATGATTGAAAAGATTTTCGGTAAAGCTGGAGAAAAAGTAATAATAGAAGAAAAATTGGAAGGAAAGGAAATTTCCTTTTTTGTTCTTACGGACGGAGAAAACATTAAACCTTTAATTTCTTCTCAAGATTATAAAAGAATCTATGAAGAAGACAAAGGTCCTAATACAGGAGGAATGGGAGCTTATTCTCCTGCACCTCTTTCCTTTCACCTGTATAAAAAGATAATGAAAGAGATAATAATTCCTACTTTAGAGGGAATGAAAAAAGAAAAAAGAGAATATAGAGGAGTTCTATATACTGGATTAATGATAGAAAAAGATCAGCCTAAAGTATTGGAATTTAATGTTCGTTTTGGGGACCCAGAGACCCAGGTAACTCTTCCCCGTTTAAAAACTGACTTACTAGATATTCTCTTCGCAGTAAGTGAAAAAAAATTAAATAGGATAAATCTCGAATGGCGTTCTCAAGCAGCGGTGTGTGTTGTTCTTGCTTCAAAAGGTTATCCTGAAAGCTATGAAAAAGGAAAGAGAGTTGAAGGACTGGAAAATTTAGCTCTACTGAAAAATATATTCCCTTTTTGTGCAGGTTTAAAAAGAGAAAATGGAAACATAGTAACAAATGGAGGAAGAGTAATAGGAATTACAGCTCTGGGTAAAAATTTAAAAAAAGCTATAAAGCAGTCATATAGAGCAATAAAAAAAATTCATTTTGAAGGAATGTATTATCGAAAAGATATTGGCTATAAAGGAATTAAAAAGAGTTAATACGAGATTTCTGAAAAAATCAGAAATCTCTGATTTTGCAGATAAAAATCGAGATTACACAGACAGAGGGCTCTGGAGGTTTTTCAGAGGCTCAATTAAAGATTATTGACAAAAATAATTAATAAATTAATATAAGAATAAAAGAAATTATAAAAAAGGAGGTCAAATGCTTCAATTTCTTATAAAGGGTGGGGTGTTAATGATTCCTCTTGTTTTCTGTTCTATACTTGCGCTTGCTATTGTAATTGAAAAATTCTTATCTTTAAAATTAACTAAAAAGAAGGCAAGCTTATTTATTGAAAAGTCAAAAAAAATTTTAAACAGTAATGATGATAGAAAAATAAATAAACTCATTGCCCTCTGTGAAGTGACTTCCTCTCCTCTCTCACGAATTCTTCAAAAAGCACTTGATAAAAAAGATAAAAATAGAGAGGAAATTAAAGAAGCTATAGAGGATGCCGGTTCTTTAGAAGTGCCTCATTTAGAAAAGCATCTTAAAATTCTGGGAACTATCGTTACTATCGCTCCCCTTTTAGGATTATTGGGAACAGTATTTGGAATGATAAGAGCTTTCAATGTGATTGCAATCCAGGGAGTAGGAGATGCAGGAGCTCTGGCAGGAGGAATTGCTGAGGCTTTAATCACTACTGCAGTTGGTTTAAGTATAGCTATACCTACACTCATATTTTATAACTACTTTATTTATAGAACGGATAAACTCATTCAAATGTTTGAGAATGCCTCCAGAGAGTTCCTGGAATTATTATTAAGCTAAGGGGATAAAAAATGCGTTTTCGTCGCATCAAGTCTCGAAAAGAGACTGCTTTCGATTTAACTCCTCTCATCGATGTTGTCTTTTTACTTCTCATATTTTTTATGGTTTCTACATCTTTTGCTACTATTCGTCAAGGAATAAAAATAGATCTACCCACAACCACTACACCACAGAAAAAAATAGAGGAAAATATTGTTATCTCTATCACTAAAGACAATAAAATTTATATAGGAAAAACTCATGTGAGGGAAAAAAATTTGGTAGCGATTCTAAGAAACAAATTAAAAGGAAAAAAAGGGATGGTTATTATAAATGCCGATAAAAATGTCAGACATGGTAAAGTTGTGGAAGTTATGGATTTAGCTAAGCAGGGAGGAGCAAATAAATTAGGAATTCTTACTATCCCTAAAAGAAGATAAATAAAAATGAAAAGAGATTACTTTAAAATTAGTTTATGGATATCTTGTATTATTCACTTTTCTCTCTTTCTCATAATTCCTGCTTTTAATGTTCCTTTGAAGCCTCCCTTAAAATACACAGAGGTTTCTTTAATAACACCTCCTCCTAAACCTAAACCTACCCCTATTATGAAAAAAAAAGTTTCCGTAACCAAAAACGTAAAGGTAAAGACAAAAGCAGAGGCTCCAAAAGCAAAAAAAGTAGCTGCGAAAGCAAACGTAAAAGCAAAGGTCTATAAAATAGGTCCTGTAAAAACCTCTTCCTTTACAAGTAAAAGACTTCCCGTAATGCTACCTTCTACAAGAAGTGTAGCTAAAACAGGAATTCCTCTCGTTTCCCCCAGTTTTAACCCTTCCATAGATATTAAATCGTCCCTGCCCATAAAGAAGACAGGGCACCTTTATTCTCCTCAAAAAGAAGGAACTCCTGCAGGTCAACTAATTGGTAAAGAGGGCTATTTTGCTCCTAAAGCGGCTATATCTTCCGAAGGAGAACCTTCCTATGAAAAAAGCGAGGGCGGCGAAGAAAAATCAAAGGGGTCTTCATCCCTGGGAATTATAGGACCAGCAAGTGGAAGAAGCCTTTTAAGATATGTGGACCCTGTTTACCCTGCCACTGCAGAAAAAGAAGGCGCTATAGGTAAGGTGGAATTAAAGTTTTGGGTACTCCCCAGCGGAGAAGTTAGCGATATAAGAGTTGATAAAACCTCAGGATGGCAAGGATTTGATGAATCTGCTTCTCAAGCCTTAAGAAAATGGAGATTTGAGCCTATTAAAGGAAAAGAAAGGCAATGGGGAATAATTTCAATTCCTTTTAAATTTTAATTTAACTTCTCTCCTTATTTTTAAAACCCTCTCCTATCCTTAATCACAAATATTATCATAGAGCCTCAAATTTTTGACAAAATTGTTTAATTAATTATAATATACAAGATTTATGGCTTTATAATTATGGGATTAAAAATGCAAGAAAATAAATTTCAATTAGTTACAGACCTTAAACCTCAAGGGGATCAGCCCCAGGCAATCAGAAAATTATCGGAAGGGGTAAAAAAGGGATTAAAAGAGCAAACTTTGATTGGAGTTACCGGTTCCGGCAAAACATTTACTATGGCTTGTATAATACAAGAGGCGCAAAAGCCGGTTTTAGTTATCTCTCATAATAAAACGTTAGCTGCTCAATTATTCAGTGAGTTCTCTTCGTCATTCCCTTATAATAGAGTAGAGTATTTCGTCTCTTATTATGATTATTACCAACCCGAAGCTTATGTGCCTCAAACTGATACCTATATAGAAAAGGATGCTTCTATTAATGATAAAATAGATAGAATGCGCCATTCAGCTACTCGTTCCTTGATGGAACACAGAGATACCATAATTGTAGCCAGTGTATCTTGTATCTACGGATTGGGTTCTCCTAAGGATTATAGAGAGATGCTCTTAAGAATTAAAGTAGGCGAGGAAATAGAGAGAGCAAAAATTTTAAAGAAATTAATAGAGATAAGATACGAGCGTAATGACGTCGATTTTTCTCGGGGAAAATTTAGGGTAAGAGGAGATGTAATTGACATTTTTCCTGCTTATGAAGAAGAGGCTATAAGAATAGAGCTATGGGGAGACGAAGTGGAGAAAATTTCTCTTTTTGACCCTTTAAACAGAAATACTCATTGTATTCTTAACGAAATCTACATTTATCCAGCTACTCACTACTTGGCTCCTCCCGATAGATTAACCTATGCTCTGGAGTCCATAGGAAAAGAGCTTAAACAAAGATTAAAAGAGTTGCACAGAGAAAAAAAACTTTTAGAGGCTCAAAGATTAGAAATGAGAACTAATTATGACCTGGAAATGATAAGGGAAGTAGGGTATTGTCCAGGGATAGAAAATTACTCCCGTCATTTTTCAGGAAAAGCTCCAGGGGAACGTCCTTTCTGTCTTATTGACTATTTTCCGAAAGATTATCTTCTTTTTATTGATGAATCTCATCAGACTCTCCCTCAACTTCGTGCAATGTATGGGGGAGATAAATCTCGTAAGGATAATCTGGTGAAATATGGATTTCGTCTCCCATCTGCTTATGATAACCGACCTTTAAAGTTCAGTGAATTTGAAAGCTTGATAAACCAGGTCATCTATGTCTCTGCTACTCCTTCTATTTATGAGTTAAAAAGAAGCTCGCAAATAGTTGAACAACTTATTCGTCCTACAGGACTTATAGACCCAAAAATTAAAGTAAAGCCTGCAGCTCATCCTATAGATGACCTATTAAGTGAAATTAACGAACGAGTAAAGAAAAAACAGAGAGTTCTGGTGACTACTTTAACTAAAAGAATGGCTGAGGACCTTACTGAATATTTAAAAGATTTGGGAATAAGAGTAAGATATCTCCATTCCGAGGTGGAAACTATAAAGCGAACAAAAATTTTAAGGGAATTAAGGGCAGGAAAATTTGATGTATTAGTAGGTATTAATCTTCTGCGTGAAGGATTAGATCTACCTGAGGTCTCATTAGTAGCTATATTAGACGCAGATAAAGAGGGTTTTCTTCGTTCAGAAACTTCACTAATTCAAACTGCGGGAAGAGCATCAAGAAATATAGAAGGAGAAGTAATTCTTTATGCTGATGTGATAACCTCCTCTATGAAAAGAGCTTTAGAGGAGACTAACAGGAGAAGAGAAATTCAACTACAATATAATCGTGAGCATAATGTTACTCCAAAAACAATTCAAAAATCTATTTTATCTGATATTCAAACTTATACTATGAATAAATATGAGAAAATGGTCGTAAAAGAAGAAAAAATAGAATATACTCCTCCTTCAGAAATCCCTCGTTTAATAAAAATTTTAGAAAAGAAGATGAGGGAAGCGGCGGAGAATCTTGAATTTGAAGAAGCAAGTCAGTTTCGAGATAAAATAAGAGAGTTAAAGAAAATTAAAATTGGATAATTAACAAAAAACATCCGTAACTATTGATTACAAAAAGGAGGACGATGATATGTCATACGGTTTTGGATTAGCTTTATTAGGAGCAGCTTTAGCAGTAGGATTATCCGGGGTGGGTTCCGCTATTGGAATAGGTTATGCGGGACAAGCAAGCATAGGAGCAATGACTGAGGACCCAGAAAACTTTGGAAGGTACCTTATTCTCACTGCCCTTCCAGGAACACAAGGAATTTACGGTTTTGTTGCTGCTTTTATGCTGATAATGAAAATCAACCTTTTAGGGGGGACGCCTGTTTCATTGACAACTAATCAGGGATTTAGCTTTCTTGTTGCTGGTCTCCCTATAGCTATAGCTGGTTTTGCCTCTGCTATTCATCAAGGAAAAGTATGTACTGCAGGAGTAGGACTTACTATAAAAAGACCTGCTGATTCAATGAAAGCTATGGTTCTGGCTGTGTTTGTAGAGTTTTATGCTGTATTAGGACTTCTTATCTCCATCTTTTTAATAAGTGGAATAAAGGTTTAAAAAGCAGGATTAAAGGGAAAGAGATACCGGTAGCCGCAGGCTTTAGCCTGCGTAAAAGCAGGATTAGAGGATTAAAGGATTAGAGGATTAAAGGGAAAAAAACAAACAAAACAAAGAAAAGAAAAAGCAGGATTAAAGGGAAAGAGATACCGGTAGCCGCAGGCTTTAGCCTGCGTAAAAGCAGAGCGTTTCACAATACATAAATAGGAGAAGAAAATGGGGTTGGGAAATATTATAAAGAGCATCGAAATGAAGTCTTCTCAAGAAATAGATAAAATTAAGAAAGAAGCTAACAAAGAAAGAGAGAAAATCCTTATTCAAGCAGAAAAAGAAGCTGATAAAATCAAAAATGAAATAAAAAAAAGATTTAAAAAAGAAGGAGAAGATGAAAAGAAGAAGAGAGTAATAAGAGCCCGAAGTAAAGAAAAAAGAGAAATTCTTAACTTAAAAAGAGAGCTCATTAATGAAGTATTTAAATTAGCAGAAAAGGAGATAAGTTCTTTAAATAAAGAAGAATATTTAACTTTATTAAAAAATTCTCTTTTTGCTAATATAGACTCCGGTGATAAGGAAATTGTATTTTCCCCAGAAGACAAAAGGCTGATTGAAGGAGAATTCATTAATAATTTAAAAAACAGAGAGAAAAGGATAAAAATTTCCTATGGGCTTGATAAAAAAGAGAGAGGTTTCATAATTATAAAAGAAGAAATGCAGATAAATCGAACCTTTTCCAACTTTTTTTCATTCTTAAGAGAAGAACTGGAAATAGAAGTAGCGAGGAGACTATTTGAATAGAATTCTTAAATAAGGAGACTAATGTTAATTCTGTTTTTACTTAGTGTAATAGTAATCTCATTATCGGGGGCAATGATGCCCGGTCCTGTATTGGCTATAACTATAGAGAGAAGCTATAAATCTCGAGCTACAGGACCTTTGATAGCTATAGGGCATGGATTAGTAGAGGTTCCTTTAATAATTTTGATATACTTTGGTCTCTCAAGATTCTTTAAATTAGCCCCGGTGCAAACTTTTATTGGGGTAATCGGTGGCGGAATGTTAATTTATATGGGAATAAATGCGATTAGAACTGGTAATAATACTTATGAGAAAAAAAATCCCTCTTACGGCTCAGTAGTTGGTGGAATGATTACCAGCGCAGCTAATCCCTATTTCTTTCTCTGGTGGGCAACTGTAGGAGCAGCTCTTATTATTAAGTCCACAATATTTGGAATAGTAGGATTTATCCTATTTATTATTGCCCATTGGTTATGTGATTTAGGTTGGTACTCAATTGTATCAATTGGCATCTATAAAACGGGAAGCTTTGAGAATGAGAGATTGAACAAAATTATCCTTAATATATGTAGTCTATTATTACTTGGGTTTGGGCTTTACTTTATAATTTCAGTTATCGTAAAATAAGGAAGTTAAAAAGCGGTAGCCGCAACCTTCAGGTTGCGTTGTTTTACGCAAGTGGTAGCCGCAACCTTTACCCCGCTAAATAGTAGTAACATCTAATGGGGTTTAGGTTGCGCAAAAAAAGACTATTACGTAAGAACGCAGGCTCTGAGCCTTGCGGTTACCAATTGCAAAAAGGGACAAAATATTTTGACATTACCATTACAAACAGGAGGAGATAAATGGAATTCAAAACAGTAAAAATGGAAATCCCTCAAGAGGCCAATATTATCATCGGCCAGACTCATTTTATAAAAACAACGGAAGACCTTTATGAGATAATGGTCAATTCTGTCCCGGGAATAAAATTTGGAATCGCTTTCTGCGAATCTTCAGGTCCCTGTCTAATAAGGGCAGAAGGAAACGATGAAGAGTTAAAGTCAACAGCTATTAAAAATGCAAGTGCTCTTGGTGCAGGTCATAGTTTTGTAATTTTATTAAGAAAAGCCTTTCCTATCAACCTGCTTAACAGCATTAAAAATTGTCGTGAGGTCTGTTCTATATTTTGTGCCACAGCAAACTCCGTAGAGGTAATAGTAGCTGAAACTAATCAAGGAAGAGGAGTTATGGGGGTCGTCGATGGATTTAAACCCAAGGGGATAGAAGAAGAAAAGGATATTAAAGAACGTAAGAAGTTTTTAAGAGAGATAGGTTATAAGCTTTAATAGATTGCGCATGTATCTTCGCAGACTCTGAGCCTTGCGGCTACCTTTTGAACAGCCTTCGGAGTCCTACCCAGCTTCTCGGTATCTTCGCAGGCTCTGAGCCTTGCGGCTACCATACACACAAGTTCTTGCAATAAGAAAAAGGCTTAAAATGAGTGAATCTTTATCTTATAAACGTCTTGTTGAATTAACAGAATATGAAGATGTCTCGAAAATCTCTTACCAACAGCTTGTACAATCAATTATAGAAGACAAAGCTAATATTGCTAAATTCAAACCAGATAACATTTGCTCTATAGACCCTCGAGGTTACGAGCGAATTGTATATTCAGAAAAAAGGGGAAAACGACCCCATGAAATTAAATCTTCCCTTTCTATTAATAAATCTATTAATAAAGAGATTGCAGTTACATCCTGTCCTATTTGCCAGGGAAAAACTACAGGAATAATCGATAGGTCTCCTTTAAGTTCAGGATATACATTTATAAATAAGAATCTTTTCCCCATTCTTTATCCAGAAAACTCCTTAAGTATTTATCCTCTCATAAAGGATAATAAGCCAGTAATTTTAAAGAAAAAGGCGTATGGCTTACATCTTGTTCAATGGTCAAGTACTGAGCATACAAAAGATTTACATAATCTTTCCCCATCTGATGTAGCTATAATACTTGCCAGATTAGGGGTTTTAGAAGAAAAGCTTCTTCATGCGTCTGATTCCAAAATGCCCGAAACCTCTTTGCATAAAGGAAAATCTCATTTTGGTTATGTAGGAATTATTAAAAACTATGGAGCTAATGTGGGAGGGTCCTTAGGACATGGCCATCAGCAAATTGTTCATATGAACATAATACCAGCCAAGATAAAAATGGATATAAATTTCATTAAAAAAAATGGGAAATCATTTGTACAATTTCTTTTAAATAAAAATCCTCCTGAGTTTACTCTCTATGATGGTGAAAACTTGAGAATTTTAATCCCTTATTTTATGAAACGAGCATTAGAAACCATAATTGCTTTCAAGAACCCTCGTATTTCTTATCTTCACGATTTAAACAAAGAAGAGATTTTGGAACTGGCTCTATCTCTTCAGAAGATTCTTAAGGCAACAATCAACCTTATGGTAAAAATGGATATTGAGCCTGCTTATAATCTTTTATTTCATACAGGTCCTATTGGAGAGATGTATATCGAAGTTCTTCCCCATACACAGGTATATGGTGGATATGAATACTCAGGAATTTACGTATGCCAGGGGTCCCCACTAAGTACTGCAGAGATTTTTCAACCAACTTTTGCACGAAAAAAATGGTAGCCGCGAGGCTCAGAGCCTGCGTAAAACAGCGCAACTTAAAAGTTGCGGCTACCGTCCTTTGTGGCGCAAACTCAGATGCTACAAAGGTAACCATATACTAAATGTGGAATCTTGTGATTTTGAAATTAATCTTTCTCTTCTTACATAGATCGTTATTAATGCAAATATTACGGATTGTAAGATATTATAAAAATCTAATAAGATGAGTTTCCTGTAAAAGTTGGCTTTCAAAAGGAGGGTTTTTAAACAAAAATACTAAACCTTGTTAGAAGGTTTGAGAGAGAGTTTAAATCCTATTATATAAAGAGATTTACCTAACGGAGTAAAACATTAATTTAGAAGGGAATCCAACTCATTAAGGTTAGCCTTTTTTAAATTTGGTTTATAATACTCAAAGACGCTTGGGTCATTAAGTCCATTCCCTGTTAAAATACTGACAATTACCTCCCCTCCCTTTAAATATCCTTCTTTTTTTAATTTAATAACAGAGGCTATACTGGTTGCCGAGGCAGGCTGACAGAATATCCCCTCATATTTTGATAAAAGCTTCTGAGCATTTAATATCTCTTTATCAGAGACAGAAACTATTTTCCCTTTGTTTTCTCTGGCAATCCTTAAAACTCTATTTCCGCTGGGAGGGAATGGATTGGCAATAGCATGAGCAATTGTTTGGGAATTCTTAACTCTCTCTATACTCTTTTTCCCTTTTTTAAAAGCATTTGCTATAGGACTACACCCCTCTGCTTGAACTCCAATTAATTCTGGAATTTTAGGGATAAATCCTAAATTGTAAAACTCCTTAAATCCCTTATATATTGCAAAAAAGTTCCCGCCGGCACTTACAGGGATAAAAACAAAATCAGGCACATCAAAAGAGAACTTTTCACATATTTCAAAGGCTACTGTTTTTTGTCCTTCAACTCTAAAGGGATTATCTGAATTAATAAAATAAATTCCCTTCTTTTTTCCTATTTTTAAGCTTTCATAATAAAGCTGTCCGTAATCTCCTTCCACTTCTAAAATTAGAGGGTTAAAAGTGGAGATATGCCCTAATTTATTTTTAGGGATTCCCACAGAAACCAGTATAAAACTCTTTATTCCAGCTCTTGCCGCATATGCTCCCACTGATACAGCCATATTTCCTGTAGAAACTGTCCCTACTTTATCAAAGCCAAGATGAAGTGCCCAGCTTATTCCTATGCTGGTCCCTCTATCTTTAAATGAACCTGTAGGATTTAAAATCTCATTTTTAAGGTAAAGGCTCCTTAAACCAATTTTTCTCCCTAAGTTAAAGGATTTAATTAAAGGAGTTCCTCCTTCATTTAAGCTTATCTTCTTAATCTTTCCCTTAAGAGGAAAAAAGTCTTTATACCTCCAGAGAGAATTTTCTCTTCTCCTTGTCAAATCATCTTTATTAGTTTTAGGTAACTCACATACTACCTCTAAGGGTTCATTGCATTTAGGACATCTAAAAAGTATCTCTTTTAATCCATATTTTTTTCTGCAAAGTGAACAATATAAATGATTCATTTGAGATATTCCCTTTATATTCTTAAGCTTTTTAAAATATTTGTCAATCAACCATATTATTCTAATTCTTGCTCGCCTAAACGAATAACTGCTTTCTGAAATTCCTCTTGTGGAACCTCAATCTTAAGCATTATTTGCCAGAAATTAAGCACTCTTTTAAACTAGAGACCACGCCGAGGATGTTTTATAACTTCTTTTATATCCTCTTCAGAATAAGTTTTATAAAGCCATTTAACTCCTTGCCAATCCCCATAGTTTAAAACTTGAGTAATGACAAGTTCTTTATGTTTTTCTAAATTAAAATTATTAAGATCAAAAGACCAAAGACACCGGGTAATATAAGGAGGAATTTTGTAGTTAATGTTTTTCATTTTTTAAGATAGATGATGTTTTTTGAATTCTTTTACTGTTTTAGTTATTTCTTTTTTAATTTCATCCCAACTAATACCTGCTGAGGTTTTAGTTCTTTTTTCTTCTTTCTCCTTGTCTGCATCTATAAAATAAGTTAAAGCTTGCAAAGCCAAATATTTATTAAATGCTCCCTTGTATTTCTTCTGAGCTAAGGTAAAGATTTTTTCTAACCCAAAGTTTTTAATCAAAAAGTAAATGTCAATAAATCGCATCAACCCATTGACCCATTTATTCCTAAACAGCAATGAAGGGGAAAAGTCCCGAGATATTCGTGTTAAGTCATTTAACTGAGAGATTTCTGAAAAAATTAGAAATCTCTGCAAATCAGGAGACCGTGTAGGTTTTTCAGAGGTTCCCTATATTTAATTTGACAGATTTATTTATTGATGGTAAAGTATAATAAAGAAAAAGCTTCGTTTACCTATATAGATAGAAGTGACCAATTATAAAATAAAAACAATTCCCCACTCTTCATCCTCTCGGTAGTTAAATTTTTATAGATTTTTTGAATACCTTCTTTTCTCTCGTTAGTCAACCAGTAATACAAAGGAAAAGAATGAGAGTAACTATTCTTCTCGAATATCTCAAGGAAAATGTTAGCCTTCCCCTTTATTATAACTACCTTCTCCAGAGTTTCATTTATCATCATATTTCTAAAAATATGGCTGATTTCCTCCATAATGGGGGCTATAAGTTCGGAAAAAGAAAATTTAAACTCTTCACCTTTTCCCGACTTATGGGAAAATTTTGTATAAATAGAGAAAAGATTACATTCTCCGGTCCCATCCATTTTCATATCAGCTCTCCAATAGAAGAATTTATTCAGGAATTTGCCGAAACCTTAGCCAGAGTTCCCCAAATAAACCTATCAGAAAATTCTTTCATGGTAAGCTCCATTGAAGTGCACTTCAAGCCCAAAATTTCGGATTCAGTAAATATTAAAATGCTCTCTCCTTTAACTATATACAGTACTCTTTATCTGGCTGATGGAAGAAAAAAGACTTACTACTACTCTCCCTTAGAAAAAGAATTCTCAACCCTAAGTGCAAAAAATATCTTTAAAAAATATAATGCTCTTTATGGAAAAGAGCCACATTCCTACAACTTTAGTATTGAACCCCTTAAAATAAATAAGCAATCAGAGAAAATAATCAAATACAAAGGCACTGTAATAAAAGCATGGACGGGAACATACAATCTTAAAGGAAATCCAGAGCTCATATCCTTAGCTTACGATGCTGGATTAGGCTCTAAAAATCCCCAGGGTTTTGGAATGTTTGAGATTTTGAAATAGGAGCTCCAGACAGGAGGTTAGGATTCAACATTTAACACTATCCTCTTCTTAGAAGTATCTTTTTTATCAGTTTTATTAGTAAAGGAGGATTAAAAATGAAAACATTAGTTGTATATTATTCCTGGAGTGGAAAAACCGAACTGATAGCAACCTCAATTTCTAAGGTTTTAAATGCAGATCTAAGAAAAATCGAAGAAGTGAAAAAGAGAAACAGATTTTTTATTTTTATAAGTGGTGGATATAGTGCATTAAGAGGAAAATGCAGCAAGATAAAGCCCATTAATTTTAGTCTGGATAGCTACGATCTAATATTTTTAGGAACGCCGGTTTGGGCATCAAGACCTACTCCAGCTATCAATACATTTATCTCAAAGGCTGATTTAGCTAAAAAGAAAGTTATTCTATTTGCTACAATGGGTAGCTCGGGTGGTGAAAAAGCAACTAAAATAGTGACAGAAAAAATAAAAGCTAAAAAAGGTAAAGCCATCGCCTCCTTTATAGTTAAAACCTATAGAGTAAAAGAAGAAGATATAATTAAAAGAGGAGAAGAGATTGCAGAAGAGTTTATTAGAAAGAAAGGTAAAAATTAATAGATTTTGTTCTGATAAAGAGCTTATACTGATATGAGAGAAATTATAAATTCTGAAATTCTTTGTTTAATACTACTTTATCTCACCAGTTAAAGCATTTTAGATTAGATTGATAATTAAATGAAAATTATTTGGGAGAGGGGAAATGATTGAAGGGATTAAAGAGATAGGAGATATCATTATCTCCGAGGCACCAGAAAAATTTTTAGAAAGTTTGGCTCTGAGTGTACGTTCTGAAAATAAGGGGAGAAAACAGCATATAGTTATTATAGAATTCGATACTACAAGGGGCACAGTAAATTTTGAGGTAGAGGAGATCAAAGAAGATACAGCGAGAAAGTATTTGTGGCTGGGCAATGCTAAAGCAAACAATCCTCAAGATAGATTTACCACTAATAATTTAAACTACCTGGTTTCACAAACTATTCCTAATTTTGTATTACTTGTACCAGGGGGGAAATTAGGAAATCTTTTTGAGAAACTCAAAGATAAATTTTATTATGGCATTGGTAGCCAGGAGAACCAGGGAGAAAAGCATCACTATATATGGAATGTAGAAAAGTTGGGAGTTTCCTCGCAGAATATGGAGGAACTCTGGGAAAAAGCCGATAATTCTTCAAAAAAAATGGTAAACCTTGTATCAAATGAGATTTATAATCATTTAAAAAGAGAAATATCGCTTAACAAAAATGAAATATCGCTTTTTACCTTAAAAATTGATGACCAACTAATGGTAAATCTACCAGAGTATAAAAAATATTTGGAAAACTCAATAGTTGAAGAACTATTTTCTGATAGAACAAAGGGAGTGTGTCATCTTTGCCAAAAAGAAAAAGAGATTACTCAGAATATGACTGAATTTAGCTTTAAGTATTATATAACAGATAAAATTGGGTTTTCTTCGGAACTACAAAAAAAGAGCTTTTTAAAAAATTTCAGTCTCTGTAAAGAATGCTATAAGAGACTTCTTATTGGAGAATCTTTTGTAAAAAATAACTTTAGAAGTTATCTTGCTGGAACAAATCTTTACATTATACCTAAGTTTATTTTTATAACGTCATTTTCTATTGATAAATTTAAAGAATGGGTAAGATATATAAATGTTTCTTTCAATTCTATAACCAGCCTTGAAGGATTAAGGAAATTTCAAGAATCTTTGGGGGACTACTTGGAATTTGAAGAGAGGAAAAACAACTTCATTTTAAATTTTCTTTTTTATAAAAAGGCACAAAGCGAATTTCGAATTTTAAAACTAATCAAAGATGTCCCTCCATCCAGACTTGATATACTTAGAAAAAAACAATCTGAAGTGCACGATATAGGCGTTAGACTTTTTGGGGAAAGTAATAGATGGGATTTGAGTCTCGGGGGAATATACTATCTTTTGCCGGTTCATATGACCAGGACTAAAAGAGGAGGAAAGGAAATTGTAGATTATAAAAAGGTTTTAGAATTTTATGATGCTCTTTTTTCAGCAAGACCTATATCATATAAATTTTTAATTAAACAGTTCGTAGAACTTACTTGTGTATATAGATTTGAGAAGTTTAATAGCTATAATATAAAAAGTGAAAATCCTGAGATGGGTATTGTCTATGCTTTATTAAGAGCCAATCTACTTTTGTTATATTTGAAGAAACTAAAACTTTTGAAAGGAGATAGAAAGATGGAAGAAAAATTAAATGCTCCGTTATTGCCCGAAAAGATGAAGGATTATTTCAGAGAGATAGGATACCAAAAAACACAAATTCCACTTTTTCTTCTTGGGTATCTCATTGGGGAAGTCGGAAATGCACAATATTCTCCAGAGAACCGCACGAAACCCGTTCTCAATAAAATCACCTATCAAGGTATGAATATTGGAAAAATTCTAAGACTTACCAACGAAATATTTGAGAAATTGAAGCAATATAGAAAGCTTTCTTATAATGAGGGAATTTTTGAAGAGATGAAAAAATTATTGGATGGGAACATTAAAAGTTGGGATCTTTCGGATCAAGAGAATGTTTTTTATATACTCTCCGGATATGCTTATAATACTTATAAGGTTTTGATAAAGAATAAAGAAAAGAAAGATACAAATAAATTAGAAGGAGGAAAAGATGCATAACAGTGATATTCTATTCATTTATGATGCTAAGCTGTGTAATCCAAATGGGGATCCTGATGATGAGAATAAACCTCGTATGGATTATGATGCTCGTAGAAATTTGGTGAGTGATGTAAGATTAAAGAGATATATAAGAGATTACTTGCAGGATAAAGATAATGAAATATTTGTAGCGAAGGTAAACGATGTGACAGTTGATGCAACAAATCGATTAAAAAAACTCTTTGAACATTATGAGGAGAATAACAAAAGGGTAGAAGTAGATATTAATAAACTTGAAGATAAACAAATTGAGTGGATGTTAAAAAAATTGATTGATGTGAGAATGTTTGGCGCAACTATGCCCATCAAAGCAAAAGAAGGGGCGGGGAGAGGGAGTTCTAATACCTTTACCGGGCCGATTCAATTCAACTGGGGATACTCTTTAAATAAAGTTAATATTGTGGAATCATCTACAATCACCTCTACTTTTGCTGGAAAAGGTGAAGAGCATAGTACTATGGGAAAAGACTGGCGAGTTTATTATTCGTTTATTGCCTTTCACGGCATAATCAGTGGGAAAAGAGCTGAAAAGACAAATCTTTCTGAAGATGATATAACACTTCTTGATGATGCCCTACTAAAAGCTATTCCCTTGCAAGCAACTACAAGAAGCAAAATTGGTCAAACCCCCAGATTGTTACTCAGAATTGAATATTTAGACGATGCTACTTTTCTTGGGGACTTAAGAGGATATACGAAGGTAAATCCAGAGGAGAATTTACGAGATATAAGCGATTTAAAGCTCGAGGTTGCGCCATTGATAGATTTTATCAAAGAGAACCAATATAAAATTAAAAAAATATATCTCTGGCAACATCGTAACTTAGAAATAAAAGAGGAAAAAACTATTAAAGAATTACTTAAAGAAAAGGAACTACAGGATAAGATTATAGATTTACCGCACTTAGATCAGTAAATATAACTGAGGATTAAAATAAAAAAATAAAAAAAGATTTTTCGGAGAAAAGGAGGATTCAAGTGGAATTACATATTGATAAACTCCTTATTTTTGATGTTCAGGGGCCTGCGGCTCATTTTCGCAAGTTTTATACTAACTCCTCGTCCCTCTCTTATACTTTCCCACCAAGAACTACAATTACAGGATTAATCGCAGGGATATTAGGCAGACCAAGAGACAGTTATTATGAAGAACTCAGCAGCAAGCAATGTAAAATTGCTATTTCCATCAGGACTCACTTACGAAAGATTATGCAAACTGTAAATTATGTTAGGACAAAATCTTTTGGAGAGCTAAATCTCAGTGCTGGCCATACACAAGTACCCCTGGAAATAGTCTTACCCTCAAAAAATTTTGAGAAGCTTAAATATCGAATATACTTTTATCACAGTGGTAAGACTTTATTCAAACTTAAAGAAGCCTTAGAGTCAGGTAGGTTTTTTTATCCACCTTGCCTTGGTATAAGTGAATTTATTGCTGAAGTGAAATTCATTGATTTCATTAAAGAAAAACAAATCTCAATGTTCTTAGATTCAACAACTCCCGTAGAAGTAGTAACTGCGGTGAATGTAGAACAAATTATAAAAGGAGGACTTATTTTCGAACTAAATTCAGGAAAAGCTCTTCAGTATGTGAAAGAACGAATGCCTCTTGAGTTTGACTCAGATAGAAAATTAAAAAAAGCCGCAAGTTTTATTTACGAGAAGAACCAGGACGAGATCAAATTAAAAATTAAAAACCATTATTATAAAATAGAATATAAAGACTCCAAAGGAGAAACTTTGAGAGAAAATATTTTATTTATGGAGAGTTAAATATGCTTTTCTATTCCCATGCCGATGAAAATGGAACATCCAAAAAAGAATTATGGAAGCATTTAAAAGGAGTTGGGGAAGACGCAAAAGACAGTATAGAGCAGATACCTATTGAGGACCATTATTACCTTGCAGAAATAGCGTATCTTATAGGAATTTCCCATGATTTTGGAAAATATACTTCTTTCTTCCAGGAGCATCTCCTTAAAAAGAAAGACTGGCGAAGAAAATCACATCATTCATTTCTCTCTGCATTATTTGCTGCCTGGCAAGTTCAAAAATATCCTGAGAAGAGCAATACCTCAAAGAAAAAATTTTTCTCATATCTCCCCCTCATAGCATATTTTGTTGTTCTCCATCACCATGGAGACTTGGGCTCACTTGAAGATGATATTCCCTATAGTAAATATTTGAAAGGCCCTCCAATGTTTCCTTATGCAGAGTCAAATTTAAGGGAAAAACTAAAAACAATGTATGAACAAGTTAACAACCTTAAATATCAAAAGAGATTGGATTTTATAGAGGAAAATTATAGAAAAGTTGGCTTATTCAACAATGTGAAGGATTTTCTTAATTCATGGCTTGAAGTCCTGATGAATCTTAATAAATTGAATCATAATTTTAAATGTAAAACAGATGATGATGAGAAAATTATACTATCGCTTATTACCTCGCTACTGTATTCTGTTCTCATTGATGCTGACAAAAGAGATGCTGGTAAAATTTCTAAAATAAGCAGGAAAAAATTACCTAAAAATTTAGTAGATGAATATAGAAAAAATTATTTTGATCTTCAGTCATCTAATCTTATTGACTTAATTCGTAATAAAATTTATGACAAGGTTATATACAAAATCAAAAATGTTTCTCTGCAGAATCACTTATTCACTCTTACTGCTCCTACAGGTTCGGGTAAAACCCTAGCAGCTTTCTCGGCTGCACTAAAACTACGAGCACGCATTGAGAAGGAGAAAGGCTATATTCCAAGAATAATTTATTCTCTACCATTCATCACTATTATAGAACAAAACTATGAAGTAATTCAAAATGTGCTTTCCTCTGGAATTAAGGATTTCAAAGAAAATGAGACATCATATATTTTAAAGCATCACTACCTAACGGATTTAAAATATAAAGAAGGTAAAGAAGATAAGCCGATTGATAAAGCCTTGCTTTTGGTAGAATCATGGCAATCCGAGGTAATAGTGACTACTTTTGTGCAATTTCTACATACAATAATTGGTTTCAAGAACAAATTTCTAAAGAAGTATCATAATATTGCAGGTAGTATAATCTTACTCGATGAGGTACAGAACATCCCTATAGAATATTGGGACATTGTAGGGAAGGTGATTAAATTACTTGCTGTCCATTTTGGCTGTTACTTTATTTTACTTACTGCTACAAGACCTTTAATTTTAAAAGAAGAGGATACTTTAGAGCTTGTGGAAGATAGTCAGAATTATTTTAAAAAATTAAATCGTGTCGTTATTAAATCAGATACGAATAGAAGAAGCATTGACGAGTTTACAGAATGGTTCAAGGGTAACTATGATTCTAAAAAGTCTTATCTTATTGTGGCTAATACTATCCGCTCCTCAAAAGAGATCTATGAAAAAATTAAGGATTATAATTTAAGCAATTATTTATTTTATCTATCCACCAGCATTATTCCCAAACAGCGGGCAAGTCGCATTAAAGTAGTTAAGAATCTTCTTGATTCGAGAAATAAGCCAATTTTAGTTTCCACTCAAGTAGTTGAAGCTGGGGTAGATCTTGATTTTGATGCGGTGATAAGAGACATAGGGCCTATTGATTCAATCATTCAGGTAGCTGGAAGATGTAATCGGGAGTACGGTAAAACTCAAAGACAGGCTTACATTTTTTCTCTTAATAGTTTTGCAAGTTACGTATACGGCAAGATACATCCTAATCTTTCTAAAAAAATACTTGGGAATAAAAAAATATGGGAAAATGATTTTTATGAAATAACCAACAGATATTTCGAAGAAATAAAAAATAAAATAAACGATGATGCCTCTAAGTATATTTGGAAAGCTATGCTTGAATTACGGTTTTATGAGAAAAATCCACCGCAATGTGATGGTCATAATATACAAGTAAGTGAATTTCAGTTAATAGATGAAAAGGGAGAATACGCTGATATATTCGTAGAACTCGATGAGGAGGCGCAAACAATTTGGGAAGAATATTGCGAAAAAGTATCTGGCGAAAAAAACTTTCGTAAACGGCGACTTGCTTATCTTTCAATTCGCAGAAAATTTCGAAGTTATATAATCTCCGTTCGAACAAATAAGGACATTGTACTTCCTGCTCAAGTTTGTGGATTTCGGTATATCCCTCAAGGGCAACTAAAAGATTTTTATTCAATAGAAACAGGATTTGGGGCTGAAGCAGCTGGAACTTTTGTATGGTAGCAGAAAGGTTGAGAAAATAAGAAAATGAACATCAATGACTTTTACAAAAACTATTTTGGTATTACTACTCTTTATGCGCATCAGATTAAGTTTTGGAAAATAATAGAGAAGGAGAAATATCCTGTTCTTTTAAAAGCTCCAACAGGCTCAGGGAAAACCGAGGCAGTTATAGCTCCCTTTTTAGCTCAGTTTGTGAAGAATAAGTTTTCAATAGCTCCTCGACTTATATATGTGCTCCCTATGAGGGTTCTGGTTAATTCTATTGCTGATCGGATAAGGAGATATGCTCATAGAGTTTCAAAAAATATTTCGGTTGAACTTCAACATGGAGAATCTCCTAATGACCCGTTTTTTATTGCTGATATAGTAGTCACTACATTGGATCAATTCATATATGCTTATGCAAGAGTGAGTAATCAGGTCGGCCATCATCTTGATATCCCAGCAGGAGCTATAGCTTCTTCGCTTGTAGTATTTGACGAGACACATATGTATAGAGATGGGTTTACTTTCTCAATGATGAGAGCAATGTTTGAGATATTACATAAGGCCAATATCCCTTTTGTTGTGATGACAGCTACTATGCCTGAATCTTTAGAAGAGAGTTTATTTGAAGGAATAAAAAATGCGGAGGGATATCAAAAAATTGTTTCCACTGGTTTTAATTTAAAAAACCAAATAAATATTTCCCTTGAAAAGGAACCAATTTACAAAGATAACGAAGCAAACATATCTGACGCTCTTTTAGATAAGATACAAAATAAAAAAACACTCATTGTTCTCAATCAAGTAAAACGTGCCCAAAAAGTTTATAAAGAAATAAAGAGAGGGCTTGAACTTAAAGAAAACAAAGAAATTGTTCTTTTACATTCACGTTTTACAAGAAAAGATAGAAAAGAACATGAAGAGACATCACTGAAAATACTTCCACACAAAAAAGACGGAAAAATAATAATCCCGGAAAGAACTGGTGTAGTAATATCCACTCAAGTGTTAGAGGCTGGGATAGACTTTTCAGCAGAACTACTACTTACAGAGCTTGCCCCTGCTGATTCACTTATTCAAAGGGCAGGAAGGTGTGCAAGATATGAGGGCGAGCAAGGGGAAATAATTGTCTTTCCTGTAGAAAATGAAAAAGGGCATTTACCTTATGAGAAGAATCATTTAAAAAAGACCATCAAATGGTTGGAAGAGAATAAAAATTTTGATATAAGGAATTTCTCCACCGCTTCCAAATTTGTTAACATACTTAATTATAAAGCAGATGATTATGCGGCAAGGGATTCTTTAATTGACTTTTATGAATGTGTTTTATACGCGGATGCCGCACCTATGAATATACAGGTGAGAAACAGCAAACCTGCAACTCTAATAGTTATAGACTTTTCTTTAGGCATAAACAAAATGAAAAAAAGGCAGAGTAAAAAAGATATAGTAATGAATGCTATAATGAATGCTATTAAGGATAATAAATCATACATTAAAGATAACTCTATCAACGTTGGCATAGGAATAGTATGGTATTTATTTAAGAAAAAAGAGATGGGATGGGAGCTTTTATGGAAGTATAATGAAGATAAGAAGAGACATGAAATTGACATTCGTGATCTTCTGAAAAGCAATAAAAATGTGAATGAAGAAGATAGAAGAATTGGCCCTTTTAGGACTTATATAATTGAGAGCACGTATTATGACTCATTAAAAGGAGTAGTACCGGATGAATCACCTTTTATCTAGCCTTAAAGAAGAATATATAAAACATATTAAAAATGCTAAAGAACAATTTAACATTATTTATCCTCTCTTTGAGTCTACTTTAGCAAGAGTTTTGTCATCTAATAATATTCAAGATGCTTTATATAAAATGGTTATTTTCCATGATCTTGGTAAACTTACCAAAAGATGGCAAGATGGGGTTGGTAAAGGAAAGAAATTACCTGCTCATGCTCCTATTGGTGCAGCATATCTATATAAAATGCTTCCAAAAGGATTAAAAGAGCTGATTAGCTTTGCTGTAGCGATACACCATTCTGATAGGGGACTTTTAGGTGATAATATTGAGAAACCAGATGTTCAAGCAATAAAAGATGGAATTATTGATTATTCAACTAATAAAATAATTTGGGATGAGCACGTAGATATGCTTGGAAATGAATATTTCCCTGAGGATGTTAAAGTGTTGAGCATTATCAATCTTAAAGAAATGGCAAGAGGATTAAGGATTTGGTCAAGAGGATGTAGTTTGCTTGAACAGCATGCAAAAAGATTACAGATGTCTTTAGTCCATCATATCCTTAAACTATGCGATATCTCTGCAGCTTCAGAAAGAGAAGAATATAGAAAATATCCAGACAATCCCTTTGGAGGATGGTTAATGGCGGAAAGGATAAAGAGTTACATTGAAAGGATTAGCATAAGAAAGAGAGTCTTAGAATTGCAAGATGAGCTAAAAAGATGTATCAATATATTAAAGGAAAAATATAAACCCGAAAAGATACTCCTTTTTGGCTCCCTTGTAAACGGCAAAACAGGCAAATGGTCAGATATAGACCTGATAATAGTTAAAGATACTAAAAAGCCATTTTTAGATAGAAGCAAAGAGGTTCTCTTGCTCATTCAGCCTAAAGTAGGTATGGATATTTTAGTTTACACTTCTCAGGAATTCGAAAAATTATGTGTTAGAAAATTTTTTAAGGAAGAAATTTTATCAAAAGGAGATATAATCTATGAAAGAGGAAATCAACAAGTGGATTAAGTTTTCTGAAGAAGATTTAAGAATGGCAGAGCTTGCTTTGAAAGAAAAGATTTATAATCAGGTTTGCTTTCATTCTCAACAGTGTATTGAGAAAGCTCTTAAAGGATTTATAAACTCTAAAGAACAAGTATGCCCTAAAACCCATAAGCTTGCTGATCTTCTCTCCTATCTGTCACCAAGCCCATTTGATTACTTAACAGATATAATTATTCCGCTTGACCGCTTTTACATTCCCACTCGTTACCCAGATGCTTTACCTGGAACTTTACCAGAAGGTCTTCCTGTAGAAAAGGATGTAAAAGAAGCAATAGAAGTTGCAAGATTGGTGCTTGAAAAAGCTGAAAAGGAGACGAAGATAAAGTGATCACACTTTTTACCCCAGCTACAGGATTCCCTGATTTAGAGGCAAAAATCGCCTACGGGCTGGCAAGAGTAGGAATTGAGGCAGGTGTTGAAGTTGAGATTTTGCCGCGAGAAGGATTCTATCAAATTAATTTCATTAATCTTACAGGAAGTCCCTCGAAAATAAATCAAACATTTGTTTTGCTGTCAGAAAGATTACTTTCTTCTTCAAGATTTTATGATCTGGGAATAAAAGCTCGCTTCAAATCAATTTATCCAGCTGTAGATGAAAAAGGAAATTTCAAAGAAAGATTGAAGAAAATAGATATTCTTTCTCTGTATAAACCTTTTAATAAATTGTCTTTTGATTTCAAAAGTGATAAATTCTGCGGTCATAAAAAAATACCCAAATTTGGAAGCCCCTATGACAAGGAAATTCATTCAGGAGGGTTAATACTTTTAGCATCTACTCATGCAGGAAAACCATATTGGCGAGATAATAGAAAGAATGAGTTCAATTTAACACTTTGTGAAGTATGTGGCTATTTGGCAACATTGGGCTATACCTCATTTAATTTTAGAATTCAAATAGGAAAAGGCAACAATAGAAAATACATAATTGTTCTTCCTGTGCCACAAAAATCGTTAAAGAACCCTGACTTGTTAACTCTTTTTGCTTCACAAAAAACCCTGCACAATTTTTGGCTATCTGATATAATTCCTCTGTCAGATTTTACGATCGGATTATTGTCCAAAGTGCCTACTTTATCAGAATTTATTGAAGAAATCCCTTTATCATTTCATTTATCGTTAGTTTCCAAAGATAACCGCGGAGATACGATTGTAGAACAGAGTGCATTTATAGACACCTTTATGTACTCTAAATTTATAAATGCTTCTTCCTATAATGCAGAGATGATAGAGAAGCTGTTAAGAGGTTCTCCTAAAATAAAATCTTTAGACGCAATTAACAAAGTTTTATTAAGCAAAGATAGAATAGAGTTAATGAAATTTGCCAGACTTTTTATACAGGAGACATCATCGGATAATTTTGTAAATCTTTTATATCCAGAAACATCAAATTATCTTTTAAGGGAGGTGGCTATGATAAGGTCAGAAATTATTGAGGATAAGGCTATAAGCAGTGTAGCTCATACTCTACGATATTTTATAAGTAAGAAGAAATACCACTATGCGGATGATATAAGAAATGCTCGCAAAGACTCAAGAGATTTCGAAGACACTATAGCGAAAATGTTGCGGGAAGGGAGGTTACGACTTGAGCAAGAAAAATACATTCATCTTCCAAACGAAAGTGAAATAAGAAAGTTATTTGAACTGGCAAATGAAAACTTTGATGAAGTAAAGACAGCTCTTGTAATACTTGCTTTGTCTTTCCCAACAAAAAAAGAGGAGGTGCAAGATGCTTAAATATATAACTTTTGGTGTGAAAGTGCAGTTAAATGTGCATGATCTCAATAACGAAGCAGTAGCAGGTGATGTGCAAGACATTAGAGTGATAGAATTTCTTGATGAGAATAGGAAGAGGCAAGAAGCACCGGCAGTATCAGGAAGAATGCTTAAACATTGGCATTACGAAACCATGAGACAACTTGGATTAGAGCAAAATCTTCCTTTCTGTGATGCCTGTAAAATAGGTGAACCTGTAAGACCTGCTGTGATAGTTGATGATAATGGACAGAAGAAGCTATCACATCAAGAAGCAATAGATAGGGGAACTTTAGAGGTGGTAAAGTCTTGTATAGTATGTGATATCCACGGATATCTCGCAGCGATAGGAAGAACTTCGGAGAGGAGAAGTTCCAGGGTTATGTTCTCATGGATTATGCCTGTTCTTGGTAGTGAATCTGGAACAAAACAGGTTATTCATTCAAGAGTAAAAAGCGGAATGAATTTTAAAGAAGCAACGCTTACATCTCAAATGCCTTACTATAAATCCTATGCTTCTGGTATTTACGCCTTTGTGTCTGCTCTGGATATCGAAAGAATCGGTCTCATAGAGTTAAATCTGGGAAGTTCTAACCCTTATGCTATTGAACTTGCTGATCGCAGACAGAGAGCCAAAGTTGCTATAGAAGCTTATCGGTATCTTATCTCTGGGCAGATGGGAGCTTCACTTTCTCATGCTATTCCACATACAGAACCCATTGAAGTATTGTTAGCATACTCTGAAACTTCGCCAATACCCTTTCCTATCTCGCCTATCTACAAAGACTATATTGAAGAATACAAAGGGCTTATTCCTAATGGTACAACTATCCTTTTCTGGAATCAAAAGGGTGAAAAAATTGAAGGAGTTACCATGAAGTCCACTATAAATGGGATTTTTGAGGAAATACTGGGCAAACTAAACACTGTTGGTGAAAAAGAGTGAAAGCTATAGCACTTACAATTAGGCTAGATTCGCTTTACTCCGTAAGGATTCCTTATACCTGGCAATCAGCTCTTGCCTATCCCATTTTACCTCCATCTGCAATAATTGGTATGCTGGCAAATGCTTTGCAAAGATATAGAAATAGTCAGTCGCCTCTCTATTACCTTGATGAAGTAGAGGAAAATGTAATATGGTCGGGAGCAAGACTTCTATCACCTGCTGTAGTAAAAAGTTACACTACCTCAGTTATCACTAAATGGGATGTGAAAATTGGTGGTAAATCTACTAATGCTTTAGGGAGACAGTATGCCTTTACAAAGAATATTGAAGTAGTGGCTGTGATAGAGGAAGACAACTTCACTCAAGAATTAGTGAATGCTTTACAAAATACTCCCGTAACTTGTGGAGATAGTGAATCTATTGCAACTATTGAGGATATCAAATCTCTCTTGAAAACCGACGAATTGAAGTTTAAATCTAAAACAGAATTGAAAACAGAATTCCCAGTTCCCTTTGACCTCAAAAAGATAGAAGTTACCGAGGGTTCTGGGCGGCTTTATTTAGTTCATGAAAGATGCAAGAAAAAAGGGAAAGAATTTCCTTTAGTAAATTATCTTTTCCCACTAAGAGAAGAAAACGGAGTATTATATCCTACAAAGTTTACAATTAGGATTAAACAACCAGTTTCTATATTGGAAATTGAGAGTATAGGGATAGTGATCAAATCAATTTGAAATATTTAGTATTATGCAAAAAATCACTGGCACTCTAATCTGGTATTATTATGTTTGCCCTCGGGAGGTTTGGCTTATGGCTCATGAGCTAAACCCAAATCAGGAGGATTCTTTTCTTGAAATTGGTCGTCTTATTCACGATGATTCCTACAAAAGAGAAAAAAAGGAAATTAGTGTAAGCAATATGAAAATTGACCTCATTAAGAAAAGAGATGGCGAATTAATAGTTGGTGAAATAAAGAAATCATCACATTTTGAGCTTCCTGCACGAATGCAGCTTGCTTTCTATCTTTATAAGCTAAGAAAAAGGGGGATAGACGCTAAAGGAGAGCTCTTAATCCCCAAAGAAAAAAAGAAAATTCGGGTAGAGCTCACTCCAAATATTGAAAATGAGCTGGAAAAAGCTTCTCAGAATATAAAAGAAATTATTAACCAGGAAAAACCTCCTCAGCCGGCAAAAATAAGATTTTGCCGCAACTGTGCCTACAGGGAATTTTGCTGGGTGTAAATATTGTCTATAATCTGCTCGTAAGGAAAATTGACTTTAAAATAGAAAATGAATAATACAGAAAAAAGGTATGCATTAATTGCAATTACTTTCGCATCATTTCTAACCCCATTTATGGGAAGTTCCATGAACCTGGCTATTCCTATAATAGGTTTGGAGTTTCATGCTAATATAGTAATGCTCAGCTGGATTCCCACAGTATATCTTTTAACAGCAGCGATGTTACTGCTTCCATTTGGAAGAATAGCAGATATATATGGAAGAAAAAAAATCTTTGTAACAGGGACTCTGTTATATACAATTTCTTCTTTTCTATGCGGTGTTGCCAGTTCCATAAATGCTCTTCTTACATTCAGAGTATTCCAGGGTATTGGAGGAGCAATGATTTTTGGGACAGGAGTAGCTATTTTGACTTCTGTCTTTCCATTGGGAAAAAGAGGCAAGGTATTGGGGATTAATACTGCAGCGGTTTATACAGGATTATCTCTTGGACCATTCTTAGGCGGCTTTTTTACCCAACATTTTGGATGGAGGTCTATATTTTTCTTTAGTGTTCCTCTGGGAATAACTATTATTTTGTTTTCATCTTGGGGATTGAAAGGTGAATGGGCAGAAGCAAAAGGAGAGAAATTTGATTTACCCGGAGCAGTGATTTACAGCTTATCTTTGATAACAATGATGTATGGCATTTCATCTATCAAATCAAGTATGAATTATATATGGATGGTTTTACTTGGTGCGATAGCCCTAATTCTATTTATACTTTGGGAGAGAAAGATACCCTATCCAATACTGAATTTAAAACTATTTAGCAAAAATATTACTTTTGCTTTCTCCAATGTTGCTGCTTTATTAAACTACAGTGCTACCTCTGCAATCGCATTCTTGCTTTCGTTATACCTTCAACTTATAAAAGGGTTCCCTCCGCAAATTGCAGGATTAATATTACTCTGGCAACCTGTTATGCAAGCTATCTTCTCTCCATTCGCTGGTACACTTTCTGACAAAGTAGAACCTCGTATTGTTGCCTCACTGGGAATGGCTATAATAGCCTCAGGACTTGTAGTATTCTCTGCTCTCGAGAAAACAAGTATGCTCTGGTTAATTATTTTAAACCTGATGCTTCTCGGTTTTGGCTTTGCTCTGTTCTCTTCCCCAAACACCAATGCAGTTATGAGCTCTGTAGAAAATAAATACTATGGTGTGGCATCTTCTACTCTGGGGACAATGCGCCTAACAGGACAGATGCTCAGTATGGCTATTGTTATGGTTATATTCGCTATTTTAATGGGGGAAGTAAGTATAACTCCCAAATATTATCCCCTGTTACTTAAAAGCATAAAGGTTGCTTTTATTTTATTCGGAGTGTTGTGCGTCCTCGGAATATTTGCATCATTAGCAAGAGGGGAAATAAGAGGAAGGAAAAACTAAAAAGATGAAAAAAACTATCTATATCTTCTCTAATGGTGACCTTAAACGAAAGCAGAATACCCTCTATTTTGAAAGTGAGGAGGGAAAGCGAAAATATGTGCCGGTGGAAAATACTGGCGAGATGATGATATTTGGAGAGGTTACCATTAATAAGAAATTGCTTGATTTTTTAAGCCAACAGGAGATAATCTTACATTTCTTCAATTATTACGGCTATTATTCAGGCTCATTTTATCCCAGAGAACATTATAACTCTGGATTTATGATTTTAAAGCAGAGTGAGTTTTATCTTGATGGAGAAAAAAGGTTTAACCTTGCAGAAAAATTTGTTAGGGGAGCAATTTTAAATATCAAAAAAGTCCTTTCTTATTACCAGAATAGAGGCAGTGAACTTTCTAATTATCTAAAAGAGATAGAAAATATGGAAAATAGAATTTCATCTCAAAAAATGATTGATGAGCTTATGGCTATAGAAGGTAATATGAGAGAAATTTATTATCATTCCTTCAATAAAATAGTAAAAAGTGAGGAGTTCAAATTTGAAGAAAGAACTCGGAGACCACCCAAAAATAGACTAAATGCACTTATTAGTTTTGGAAACAGCTTAATCTACACTATAGTTTTAAGTGAAATATATAAAACCCATCTTGACCCTCGCATAGGCTTTCTGCATACCACCAATTTTAGAAGGTTTACTCTGAATCTGGATGTAGCAGAGATATTTAAGCCTGTAATTGCTGATAGAGTAATCTTTTCTCTTGTAAATAAAAAAGTTTTAAAACCGACGCACTTTATAAGGGCATTCGGGGGAATCTCATTAAATGATAAAGGAAGAGCTATCTTCGCTGAGGAGATAGAAAAAAGGCTTAAAACTACTATCCAGCACAGAAATATTGGCAGAAAGGTTTCTTATAGAAGACTCATAAGACTTGAGCTATACAAACTTGAAAAACATTTCCTTAATGAAAAAGAGTATGAGCCATTTGTGATAAACTGGTGAGAAGGTAAATGTACCTTATAATGGTTTACGATATCAATGAAAAGAGGGTAAATAAAGTTTTGAAAATAGGACGGAAGTATCTGAACTGGATGCAGAATTCTGTACTTGAAGGAGAGATAACCCGAGCAAAGTTTATAAAATTAAAAAACGAATTAAAATCTATTACTAAAAAAGAGGAAGACTCCATAATTTTTTATAAGTTAAGAACTATGAGATATTTTGATAGAGAAACTATGGGAGTTCAAAAAGCATTAAATGAGCAAATCTTATAAATTTTGTCGTCGCCCCAGAATAATGCTAAAAATGGTGGGGATGGACGAACACTTGAAATTTTAGAAAAAGCTGATAAAATAAGAGAAAGCGGCATATTATGCTTAAGTTAAATATGACAACATATAAGAAGAGGATATTTAAGTTTCTTAAAAGGAGAGGGGAAAATTGGTTTTTAGCTTACCTATAAGGGATTGAAACTGGTATTTGTGGGAAAAGGGTAGATTATGACTTTCGTTTTTAGCTTACCTATAAGGGATTGAAACCCTGTCTCAATCTTTACTTCTGACATTTTTACCTCCAGTTTTTAGCTTACCTATAAGGGATTGAAACAAAGCTTCTGCCCAATTTTGCTGGAGAGCTTTTGCGTTTTTAGCTTACCTATAAGGGATTGAAACCCGCTGCAGAAACATCCCAGGAAGTCACAATCGCTTCCCCGTTTTTAGCTTACCTATAAGGGATTGAAACCTGTGGTAGCGAATAAAGGATTCACTGGTAAAACAAAGTTTTTAGCTTACCTATAAGGGATTGAAACCTGCTAACTCTTTTCTCCTTTTCAGTCCCATTTCTGCTAGTTTTTAGCTTACCTATAAGGGATTGAAACCCACAAGCCTGCACTTGCCATTTATCCCCTACCGGTTTTTAGCTTACCTATAAGGGATTGAAACTTTTGTTGGAGATGGGACAAAGCAATTCAAAGTTGAGTTTTTAGCTTACCTATAAGGGATTGAAACAAGTTACTGCTGTCCAAGTGCCTGCAGTCAAAGCTGGGTTTTTAGCTTACCTATAAGGGATTGAAACTGGAGGATTGTGAGGACGCCTGGGATGAGTCTGACCCGTTTTTAGCTTACCTATAAGGGATTGAAACTAAGGATGAGACTACTGACGAGGAGACAGTTGACAGGTTTTTAGCTTACCTATAAGGGATTGAAACTAAGGATGAGACTACTGACGAGGAGACAGTTGACAGGTTTTTAGCTTACCTATAAGGGATTGAAACTGTAGAGAAGGGAATAATGACGAGGAACGAGGTCCGGTTTTTAGCTTACCTATAAGGGATTGAAACTTCTCTGAAGCTTCACTACAGCCATATTTGCGAAAAGCAGTTTTTAGCTTACCTATAAGGGATTGAAACAGAAAAACTTTGAGAGAGGGAATTGCTGAAGGTGAGAGTTTTTAGCTTACCTATAAGGGATTGAAACGCGGATTTGGCTGTTGGCATTGATTTTGATGTGAACAGTTTTTAGCTTACCTATAAGGGATTGAAACAGAGAGGTATGCCTGAGGAAATTGCTAAGAAGTTGAAGTTTTTAGCTTACCTATAAGGGATTGAAACTCGCTTCTTTTTTTTCTTCCGGAGTGAAAATGCTCGGTTTTTAGCTTACCTATAAGGGATTGAAACTTCATTACCTCCATAACCATCACTATTAGCGTCTATGTTTTTAGCTTACCTATAAGGGATTGAAACCTACCGTTCCACAAGGCTCCATTTTCCGAGAGCTCGGTTTTTAGCTTACCTATAAGGGATTGAAACAGCTCTTCAATGGTTTCAATGAGGTCATCTTTAGATGCGTTTTTAGCTTACCTATAAGGGATTGAAACCAAAGACGCTAAACTTGCTAAGCAGGTCGCTGAGTTGTTTTTAGCTTACCTATAAGGGATTGAAACAGTTTCCCTTCCTTGATCCATCGGTAGATGGTAAAAGTTTTTAGCTTACCTATAAGGGATTGAAACGCCGTGGGTTCGAGTTCCGTAGGAACTGCCAGATATGGTTTTTAGCTTACCTATAAGGGATTGAAACAAAGTTTTAGTGCTTTTAGTATCACAATAAATTTAAGGTTTTTAGCTTACCTATAAGGGATTGAAACTATAAATGGGACAGAATTTCATTCAGGAGCTGGGAGGTTTTTAGCTTACCTATAAGGGATTGAAACACTCTTTTTCTGCCTGCGAGATAGCTCATCT
>JAGGXI010000051.1 GCA_021163155.1 Candidatus Aerophobota bacterium | reverse complement strand
GCACGAAAAAAATGGTAGCCGCAGGCTTTAGCCTGCGTAAAACAGCGCAACCTGAAGGTTGCGGCTACCTTACTTTACCGATCAATCTTGATAGTGCAAGGATAACTACAGCTTAAATGTGATATTTATGATTTTGAAATTAATCTTTCTGTTCTTTACATAGATCGTTATTAATGCAAATATTACGGATTGCAAGATATTCTAAAAATCTAATAAGATGAGTTTCCTGCAAAAGTTGGCTGACAAAGTAGTATTATCTAAAAAAATAGAGGTGGGTCAAAATTCAATGGTGAAGACGGGTCAATTTTGGGTGATGATCAACAAGAATCTCTTGTGTAGCTGTTTAGTCATAGTCTATCCTCCTTTTACATCATTTTGATGAGGATGGTATGACATACTTTGGTTTTTTGATAAAGATCAAACAGTGCACTTTTAAACTTTTATTGGCGTTTACTACTAAAGGTATTGACAATAACATAATTATATGTTATATTATCAGTATAATATTATGGAGAGATAATATGAAAACAGCAATATCAATCCCCGATGACCTATTCGAAGCGGTGAAGGAGATGTCTGAAAAATTAAGTATCTCTCGTAGTCAATTATTTGCCAGGGCGGCGAGAGATTATATTGCCAAACAAAAAAACAAAGAGTTATTTGAGACTCTAAACGAGGTGTACTCGGAAGTTGATACAAAACAAGAAGTAGAGATAAGAAAACAAAGCAAAAAACATTATGCTAAATTATTGAAAACTGAAAAATGGTAATCAATCAAGGCGATATATTCTGGATTGAGTTGGGAATTCCATCAGGCTCTTCTCCTGGCTATAGACATCCCCATGTTGTAATTCAAAATAATCTATTTAATAGGAGCAAAATCAATACTGTTGTAGTTTGTGCTTTAACCTCAAATCTAAAGCGAGCAAAGGCCCCGGGGAATCTTCTTTTACAAAAAGGTGAAGCAAATTTAAAAAAGAAAAGCGTAGTAAATGTATCTCAAATTATCACTGTGGATAAATCGGATTTAGTTGAAAAAATAGGTACATTACCGCAAAAGCGAGTGCACCAAATTTTAGAAGGTATCAAGCTACTAACTGAGCCAAAGGATATAGGGTGAGAATATGGACGACTATAACTGCCATAAAAAATGAAATGTTTCAGACCTTATGGGACTAAAAAAGGAATTAATTTGTTATGACTTTGACTTGAGATCTTCTCAAAAATAAGGTAAATACTCAGTGAACACCCTGCTCAGAAGGAAATTTACAGTCGAGTTTGATCGGTAAGGCAGGGTAGCCGCAACCTTTACCCCGCTAAATAGTAGTAACATCTAATGGGGTTTAGGTTGCGCAGAAGAGACGCAGGCTCTGAGCCTCGCGGCTACCAATTTTACCCTTTATCTTCCTTCTGCGTAGGAGAAATATTACCTTTGGGACGTAGTTCACTGAATATTTACAGAAAAAGTATAAAACATTAACGATAAGAACAATACGGAACAAATAAGTAAGGGGCTCAGTAAAAAAATGAATTTTAGAGAGTCGCATTTCCTCAAATTTCCATGTGTAGATGTAGTTGAAGCTTCCGCAGGTTCTGGAAAAACCCATGCTCTTGCTAAACGATATATCCAGCTTATTATGGATTCTCAGTTAAAACACGAAGAAATACCTCTTAAAACTATACTGGCTATTACTTTTACTAACAAAGCTACCATAGAGATGAAACAGAGAATTCTGGAGTTTCTTAAGAAGCTCGCTCTCGATGCATTCTCTGATAAAGAGGAAAAAGAGGATATTCTTCTTTCTCTTCCCCTTGCCGAAAACAAGGCAAGAAAAGTGGCCCATAAGATTATAGAAAACATCATAAGTCACTACAATTTTTTCCAGATTCAAACTATAGATAGTTTTATTAATATGCTTCTTTCAGGATGTGCATTTCGCATTGGTCTTGCTTCCAATTTTCAGATAAAGGAAAATTATCGTACATACCTAGAATACAGCCTGGACAAACTCATTGATAAAGCGCAAATAGACAAAAAAATCCTTAAAGTCTTTGAAGATTTCCTGGAATATTATCTTTTCGTTGAAAATAAAGAGGGTTGGTTTTCTAAGCAAGATATATTTAGACTCATAGAGTCTCTTTATAACTATAGGGGCATCTATGGGGAGAAGTTCAGGAAGCCCGATAGTGAAGCAAGGGATTTGCTAAAAAAGAAACAGACAATAATTGACCTGGTAAAGAAAATTTCTGATGACATACCTGAACAATCAGATGGTCGTTTTATTAAAAGCCTGCATTCTTTTCTGGAAAAGAAGAAAAATAGCTTTAATATAAAGAACCTTTCTCAATATTTTAAGCGAGAAGAGTTTCCTATGAAGAAAAATATGAAGACGCCAGAAAAGATTGTCCAGCTTTGGCATGACATACGTAAAAACCTGAGAGAATTCTGCGAATTGGAATCCTATGCCGTCTTTAAGCCTTATCTAAAAATATTTAGCCTGGTGCTTGACGAATTTCAGGCAATTTCCAGCAATGATAACCTTGTCTTCTTGCAGGAGTTGAATACCCACGCACATACCCTTATAAACGATGAAAAGTTCAGCGTGGCTGAGATTTATTATCGAATAGCAACCCGTTTACGTCATTACCTAATTGACGAATTTCAGGATACGAACAGACTTCAATGGAAAAATATATTTCCTATGGTTGAGGAGGCTCTCTCATCGGGTGGTTCTCTTTTCTACGTAGGGGATAAAAAACAAGCTATTTATCGGTTTCGAGGTGGAGATGTCTCTCTCTTTGATTCAGTTCAACATAATTTCCAGGACTTTAACCTAAAACCTGGGTCCCTCCTCACAAATTATCGCAGTGAAAAAGAAATTGTGGAATTTAATAATGAAATTTTTTCTGAGGAAAATCTTAAAAGATTTGTCAACATGGTAGGAGAGGGGCAGGATAAATTTTTCCATTTTTCCCCTGCAGATATTGGCAAAATATTGAATGTCTTTGGCGGCTCAAAGCAAAAGTGGAGGAAAGAGAGTATATACGGGTATGTACGGGTACAAATAATTAACACAGGTAATATAGACGAAAGAAACGATATTATGCGTAAAAAACTAATATCACTGATTAAGGAGCTTAAAAAGACATTTTTATTGGGAGACATAGCAATCCTGGCAAGAACGAACAATGATGTTAAGCTTTTTACTGCATGGCTTATTGAGGAAAACATTTCTGTTGAGTCAGAAAAGACACTGAATATACGTGAGCACCCACTCATAAAAGAGCTTATTTCATTTCTTAAGTTTTTAGACTCGCCTATTGATAATCTATCCTTTGCCTCTTTTATCCTGGGGGATATTTTCTGCAAGGTTAGCGGGATAAAAAAGGATACTATACGGGATTTTATCTTTGAACTGCGGATTTCTGGAAAAAAAGAAATGAGCAGCTACCTATACAAAGAGTTCAAGAAAAGATTTAGTGATGAGTGGAATAATTTTATAGAATTATTTTTTAAAAGCGTAGGTTTTGTTCCTCTTTATGAACTTATGGTTACTATTTTAGGTAGGCTTAAAGTCCTGGAAAATTTTTCTCAATATCAGGGATTTTTCATGGGATTTCTGGAAATTATCAAAGAAAAAGAAGAAGATTATAGCGGAATTTCTTCATTTCTTGAATTTTTCGAAAACATGCAAGAAAAGGATCTTTATGTAAGAGTTAGCCGGACAAACTCTGTAAAAATCACCACAATTCACAAGGCAAAAGGGCTTGAGTTTCCTGTTGTCATAATACCATTTCTGGAGTTGGATGTGACTGTTGGCTCAGGTGGGGTAGGAGCAAGGAAGCCCTATGTGGTAAAACAATTTGAAGATAATAGCTTGAGCCTTGTTCAGCTTAAAAAAGATTATGCAGCCTATTCAGTAAGGTTAGGCGCTGAATATGAGGATGAATACGTAAAGTCCCTTATTGATGAGCTAAATAACTTATATGTTGCCCTTACTAGAGCAAAATATGAGATGTATCTTTTCCTGCCAAGGAAAAAAGGCAAGAAGAAGAACATGGCGTGTGCCCTTATACCTTTTGAGACTCTTGAACGCGGTGCCAGAAGAGAATATAAAGAGCAAAAAACCAGGGAAGAAAGACCTCTTATAGAGCTGCGCTTTTCACAATACTCAGACTGGATAAATATTTTGAGGAATGAGTTTATAGAAACACCTCGGTTGATAAATAGAGATAAGGTGTTAAAAGGCGAAATTTTTCATCTTATCTTATCCTGCGTGGGAAACCTTTTTATCCAGGACAAAGACGAGTGCTTGAGTTTGGCCTACAAAAAGGCACATTCAGTATTTCCCTATATTAAAAATTTAGATGAGTATATTTCCACTGTGGGAAGTCTATTAGAAGTTGAAAAGTTCAAGCCGTTTTTTTACTTAAAAGAAGGCAGTTTTTTATACCAGGAGAAAGAGATTATAGACTCAGACGGGAATACAAAAAGAATTGACCGGCTTATTATAACAGGCAAAGAAGTATGGATCGTGGATTACAAGAGTTCAAGGGAGGAATTGGAAACACATAAAAAACAGATTATCCAATATATGAACATTGTAAAATCACTCTATCCGCAACTAAAGGCAAGATGTTTTCTCATTTACCTGGATGCCTTGATGGTGGAAGAAGTATATGGATAAGATAGTAACCTACAGCCTGAATGAAAACTTTATAGAAAATCTTGCTGGTTTTATTAAAAAGAATTTTTTAAAGAATAGTCCTGATATAAGCCGACTGGCTTTTGTTTTTGAAGGAAAGCGGCCTGCCCTTTTTTTGAAAAAGGCCTTATCAAAGAGGATAGGCAAAAGCTTCTTTTCTCCAACCTTTTTTTCCATCGATGAGTTTATTCAATATACTCTCTCAAAAAAGACTCCTTTTATAAAAATAGCTAATTTAGAATCCTGGTATATAATTTATGCTCTTGCCAGAAAAATAGCACCTGAAGTGGTAAAGGGAAGAGAAAAATTTTCCCAATTCCTCCCCTGGGCCAGAGAAATAGCTAAGTTTATAGATTTGCTGGATCTGGAAGATATAGCACCAGACTCCCTGAAAAATATTCAGGCAAGTGCTAGTATAGGATATGAAATTCCTGAAAATATAAATGTATTGCTTAAAAATATCATAATTCTTCGAAATGCTTACCATAAATTGCTTTCTAAAAATAAATCCTTCTCCAGAGGATTTACCTATCTATCCACAGCCAGGATAATACAAGAAGTGAGTTTCGATGAGTTCGATAAAATCATCTTCTGTTCCTTCTTTTATATGTATAAGACAGAGCAAAAGGTAATCAAACATCTTTATGATATCGATAAAGCCATTCTTTTCTTTCAGGGAGATGAAGATAGATGGCCGGTTCTTAAAAACACTGCCCGGTACTTTTCCTCTTCAATTAAGCCAGAGAAAAAAAGAGAAAATAATTACTCTTTAAACCTGTATGCGGCTTTTGATAGACACTCTCAGGTATGCACAGTAAGAACGATACTGAAAAAGATAAAGAAGCTCGATTCCACAGTTATTATCCTTCCTGACCCGAATAGTATGATACCATTGGTTTCTGAGATAGGGTCTTTGGTAGGTGAGTTTAATGTCTCCCTTGGCTATCCATTAAAGAGAAGCTTACTCTATTCGTTATTTGAAATTATAGTCCAGGCACAAAAGACAAAAAAAGGTGCAGAGTATTATACAAAAGATTATATCACTGCCTTGAACCAGCCTCTTCTAAAGAACCTCAAAATACTGCCAGATTATAGTGCTACCAGAGTTCTGGTGCATAAGATAGAGGAAGTATTGTTAGGCATAGAAAATACATCTATAAGTGGTAACCTTTTTGTAAAATTGGCGGATATAGAAAATGAAGATGCCTTATTCGAACTGGCTGTTGAAACACTGGAGCATATGGACATTAAAGCATCCATTGAGGACCTGCAGAATATCCTTAAAGAGCTTCATCTGCTCCTATTTACCCTGTGGGAAGATATTACGAACTTTCATGATTTTGCTCTATCACTTGGAAAATTTCTGGATACACTGGTCAGGAAGAGCCTTATAGGCAACTATCCCTTGAATCTTAAGATTGCGAAAAGGCTTTATAACATTAGAGACGAGCTTGAAAATATTTCTTTTTCCCGAGAAAATTTTATAAAGGAAGATATCTTTAAAATATTTCAAGACATGCTGGAAAACGAGATTATCTCTTTCTCAGGCTCTCCCCTTAAAGGATTGCAAGTCCTGGGCATGTTTGAAACTCGTTCTCTTAGTTTTGAAAATGTAATTATAATGAATGGCAACGAGTCACAATTACCAAGATTGCATATTTATGAGCCGCTCATACCGCACGATATTATCGTGAGTCTCGGGCTTGATACTATCGAAAAAGAGGAGGAGATACAGCATTATTTATTTAAGAGAATAATCTCGGTGGCTAAAAATGTGCATCTTATATATGAGGAAAACTCGGAAAAAGAGAGGAGCCGGTTCATCGAGGAAATTATCTGGCAGAGGCAAAAAAAGGAAAAAACTTTTACTATAAAGCCTATTCCTCAGGTTAGTTTCTCAACAGAGGTACTGCTTGACAAAAGAGAAATCAAAAAAACAAAGGAGATGATAGAGTTCTTAAAAAAATATACCTATTCTATATCGAGTATAGATACTTATCTTCAGTGCCCGCTGCAATTTTATTATAAGTATGTTCTTGGTTTCGAGGAAAAAGCAGAACTACCAGAAGATATTGAAGGTAAAGAAATAGGCACTTTTATCCACCAACTTCTCAGGGATACCTTTGCCAGGTTTATCAATAGAAAGCCCCAGATTAATAAAGAGTTCTCCCGGGAATTCCTTAAAATGTTCGCTGAGAAATTTAAAAATTTTTCCAGTAAAAGAAGGCGCCCAGACTTATTTATGCTTGAGAAAGTATTGGATTTTAGACTTAAAAGATTTCTTACATTTGAACAAACCAGCAAAGAGAGGAGAGTAGAGAAAATTCTTTACTTAGAAAAACAGTTTAAAGAAAAAATAGAGCTCTCTGGTATTACCTTTGATTTCACTTATATAGTGGATAGGGTGGATAAGCTTGAAGATGGTTCGGTATTGATTCTGGACTATAAGACAGGCGCTGATGCCCCTAAGCCTCAGCAGGCTGATAAGCTGGAGAAGATGAAATTTAAGAGAGAGTCCATAAGGGATCAAATAAGATCGTTTCAGCTTCCCTTGTATTATTATTTTGAGAAGAAAAAGTATGAAGAAGAAACCTTGAATGCAGCGCTCTATAATTTGAGGAGTCTTAAACTTTCCTACCTTTATAATAAAAACAGAAATGAGGAAAAATTAATGCAGATTTGCCTCAATGCACTCGACTTTATTTTACATGAAATCATTGATGCAGAGAAAACATTTATGGCAGATTCTGCAAATGAAAGAAACTGCAAGTACTGTCCTTTCTTCTCTCTATGCCGATAAGAATATAGAATTTTATTGGAATAAACCCGAGTGGATTTCGATACGGAGCGTCAAAGTCAAGAATATCTCGGGACTTCCCCCCTCCGTCGCTGTATATCCGTTTTGGATTGTTTCTTCTCGTTTCGGGAGAAAATTAATCCCAGATTCGGCAAACTGTTAGAGTGCTTGGCCTGGGTAGGGAAGGCCAATAAACTTAATGGTCATTATTCAAATTGCCGAATCTGGGTTAAAGAAACTTGAACAAGACTTCATAAGACGTCATTGTGCGACATCCTAAATATCAGGAGACTATTCCCTAATGAGAAATATTAACCAAAAAATTCTATAGTGGACCCCTTCTTGAGACAGTAATTTGTCTTGTTTAAGATACTACTGGTTCTCTTCTAATTCCAGATTTTCTTTAAGCCGGTCCAGTTCTACTTTTAATTGCTCAATTTCTCTATACAGTTCCCCACCAAGGAGAGCTTTCTCTTTATCTGAGTGGGATGGGAACTCCATACTTACCGGCCAGTTCAGTATTGACCTTTATATTCCCCTTCTGATAATATTCTTTCCAAATTTTTCCCTAATTTCATCCAAGACATCATCTATTTTCTTAATTTTTTGTTCATTCTTTGTTTCCGAAAACAAAGAAAGTTGTTTTTCCTTTATATTTGTTATATTAGATGTCCCTACACCAATTAGTCTTACTGCTTGGTTTCTGGTTACCCTTTCTTCAAAAAGCTTTATGGCAATATTTCTTATGATCTCAGTTGAATTGGTAGATATGCCAAGAGAGATTTGTCTTGTGATAGTGGTAAAATCGGAAAATCTTACCTTTATTTTTACTGTTTTGGCTCGAAATTTTTTCTTCCTTAAAGCACTCCCCACCTCTTCGCTTAATCTTACAATAAATGACTTAACCTTCTCTGAGTTTTTTAAATCTTCTCCGAAGGTTATCTCCTGTGAGATGGATTTAACATGGCGATGTGGTTCTACAGGGCTACTATCAATACCTCTTGCTAATTCATAAAGCTTTTCTCCCTGTTTTCCAAATACGTTTTTCAATCTATTTCTGGGAATTTGCTTAAGATCATTTATAGTCTGAATCCCCATATTATTTAACTTTTGTTCAGTGACTTTACCAACTCCCCATATCTTAGAAACAGGAAGTCCCTTAAGAATTTTGTCTATCTTATTTTTCCTTATTACCACAAATCCGTTCGGCTTTTGCATATCTGAGGCTAATTTTGCCAGAAATTTGTTAGGGGCAACTCCTGCTGAACAGGTAAGACCTGTTTTTTTCTGGATTTCCCTTTTTATTTTTCCTGCTTTGGCGATAGCCGAATCAAAGCTGCCTACAGTTTCAGTTACATCTAAAAAAGCCTCATCTAAAGAAATAGGTTCTACCTTAGGGGTATAGGATAAAAAGATTCTTCGAATTTTTTTAGAAATTTCATGGTAACGCTCAATTCTGGAAGAAAGGAATATCCCACCAGGGCAAAGTTTTTTTGCTTTAGAGATAGGCATAGCACTTTTTATACCGTACTTTCTAGCCTCATAAGAAGCGGTAGCTACGACTCCTCTTTTTCCCAGCCCTCCTACGATAACAGGCTTACCTTTAAGTTCTATATTGTCTAACTTTTCCACCGATGCAAAAAATGCATCCATATCTATATGGATAATAGACCTCATAAAACACTCCTCATGAGGATAAGAAGTTAGTATTATTTTAGAAGTATCATGAAATATATAAAAGATTTCGCAGATAAAAGTTCAGATTACATAGATTAGGTTATCATCGCTAAATTAGTGTAATCATTTTTAAGAATCTGTGTAACCAGAGGCCGATATAAAATAAATGACTTCTTAAAACGAAAGATAGGAAGTCTTGTAGGTAAAAAGTTGAAAATCCGTAAAGACAATTCCTGTATTCACATTATAGAACATTGGATAAAGAATAACAAGGGAATACATTAAGTCATCTATAATAAATATATGAAACTTTTGACTCTAATCGAAATTATTTGACAAAATCTTCGATTAGAGTTATAATTTTTTAGATATGGAAGAGATATATTACGCCCTTAATCCCTGGTGGGAAGGAAAAACAACAATAAGAATAATTCCTCTCTGGAAATTTTTATTAAAGGAAAAGCAAATTTGATGCGTAAATTTGACATTTTTTGAGAGTAATATATTATAAAATAAATAGTTAATTTGAAAATCAGGATTTGTATTTTACTGTAGGTCCTTTTAAGGATTAAAAGGGAAGAGGGTGAGAATCCCTCGCGGTCGCGCCGCTGTGACCGGTAACTAAATCCACCTGTCTATCTAGAAAGTAGATAGGCAGATGCCACTGTTTAGCATAATTGCTGACGGGAAGGCGTGGAAAGTAGGAACCTCCTATGATATGGGGGATGACCGGAAGCCAGAATACCTACCTATAGGTAAAAATACCCCTCTTCTTCGCGGTATAAGAAGCGGTGGTTTTTTATTGGAATAAAAACCCCGACCCCCAGAAAGAGGAGGTTGGGGTTTTTTATTAATTGTTAAAAAAATCGTAACTATTCAGCCTGTTCAATTATAGTAATACAAATAAATCTGGGGCTAATTGGCTGTTTAGTGTGTAGGGGTGAGGCTAATCGCCCTTTGTAAAACAAGAGTTAGAGGTAATTGGGAGGCTAAAGCCTCCCCTACTCTGTAGAGAGCTTTAATAGATTGTCGAATTCTGGGCTAAAGGACTTTCAAAGAACGAAGAGAATCTGTTTCTTTAAAAATCTAGATATAATTACTTATATTATACCAGTTACAAAAAATCAACTATAACAAGGAGGTTAAAGATGATTTTAAGAAATACAGAAGAAACACCTGGAAGAGAGAAAAAGCAAAGAAGTAAGCAACACACAGTTTACAGGAGGAGAAAAGCAAAGTCATTGGGTGTAGTAGTTAACAGTCTCCTTATATTATTCTTGGTATGCCTGGGAGCTCAGGCGGATGAGACTTTTGATTTAGGAAAGGTAGTAATTACGGCTACCCGTACTCCTCATCTCTTAAAGGAGGTTCCGAGTTCTGTAACCGTTATCACTGAAGAAGAGATAGCCTCTTCATCAGCCGATAATATCGGTGAAATTTTAGAACAGGTAGTGGGAGCAGAAATAAAAAGTTATGGGACTAATGGATTAGCTATAGCGAGCATAAGGGGAAGCACCAGCAGTCAAGTACTCATTCTTATAGATGGACGTCCGATTAACCAAGCATCTTCAGGGACAGCAGATTTAAGTTTATATCCTTTAGTTGGGATAGAGAGAATAGAAGTAGTGCGGGGACCGTTTTCTTCTCTTTACGGGACGGGAGCTCTGGGAGGAGTAATTAACATTATTACTCAACCCTGTCCTAAAGAATCCTCTACTTTTTTACAAGCAAGTTATGGAAGCTTAGAGCATAAACTAATTAGCTTCTCTTACGGGGGAACCCGAGATGCCCTTGGTTATCTTATTAGTGGAATAGGAGATGCATCTCAAGGAGATATAGAGAACAGTGATAAAGATAGACTTTACTTTAGCGGAAAATTATCAAAAGACACAGACAATTCCTCTAAGATTATCCTTTCAGGAGGATACACCCGTGAAAATAGAGGATGTCCCGGAGCAATAAATTATCCTACTCCTCAAGCTACTCAAAAAGACAAAAATTATTGGGGAGATATTACTTACAATGGCAAATTGAAAGAAAATTCCAGTTTTTCCCTGAAGACTTACTTCAGCGGCGATCAGACGGTATATGAAAATCCTCAAAACTGGACAGGGCTCCAAAAAGACACTACGAAAAACAAAACTTTGGGAATGATTTTCCAACATAACTTTATACGGAGTAAAATCCATCACCTATCCTGGGGAGGAGAATGGAAGCAAGATATTGTAAATGTACTCACCAAAGATGGAAGTTCCAGGATTGGAGGAGAAAAAAAACAAAATTTAGGAGCTTTATTTCTCCAGGATGAAATAGACGCTTCCTCCAACACAGATTTAGTTATAAGTGCCAGGTATGATGACCATTCGGTATATGGTTCCCAGCTAAGCCCCCGAGTCAATCTACTTTTAAATCCAGATTATAAAACTACCTTCCGGCTCTCCTACGGAAAAGGATTTAGGGCTCCTACCATTAATGACCTTTATTGGGAAGAAGACTGGGGTTGGGGCTCTGGATTGTTTGGAAATCCCGATTTAAAGCCGGAGAAATCTTCAGGTTACGAAGTGGGATGTGAACATATATTTTCTTCCCGCTTTTTAGGAAGAGTCTCTTTTTATAGGCAACAGGTTGATGATTTGATAAACTGGACTGAGACAAGCCTTTGGAGATGGGAATCTATGAACGTGGATAAGAGTGAATTAAAAGGGTGGGAAGGAGAAATTAAAGTAATCCCTTTCTCTCCCGTAAGTGTGAGTATCAATTATACTTACCTGAAAGCTACTGACCAGAAAGAATACAAGGGGAAATTTTTAACTTATCGCCCTCAGCATTCTGCTTCCTGGAATTTAGTATACGGGGTAAATAAACCTCTCCGTTTGAAAATTAATGGCCAGATAGTGGGGAAAAGATACACCGATAGAGAAAATTTAAATACACTCTCTCCTTACAGTCTGTTAGGATTTGACGTCCTCTGGAAAATAAAGAAGAACCTGCAAATATTCATCTCTGGAAATAATATTCTTAACGAAAAATACGAACAGATACAATACAATCCTCTACCAGGAGCTACTTATACAGGAGGAGTGAAGATTAATTTTTAAGGAAAATATAAGGGGACTTTAGCCGCCCTTCGTAAACCCCATTAGATGTTTATACTATCTAACGGGGTAAAGCAATAGTTAGAGGTAATTGGGAGGCTAAAGCTTCTCCTGCTCAAAGCTATCAAATTAATAGTTTGCCGAATACGGATTAAAATAATTATGGGAAAACTATCCCTTAGGAGATTCCCGATGACAAAATTCCTTTTAAAGGGAGGATGGGCAATGTGGCCTATTTTATTCTGTTCCATTATCTCCCTTTCCATTATTTTAGAGAGACTATTTAAATTTAGAAAAGTTAGATTTAATTCCACAGCTTTTCTTTCTCAGATGGAAGATTCGGTAATGGCAGGGAGGATAGATAAGGCTGCCCATCGCTATCAAAGAAACGGGAACTTCTCTGATAAACTTTGTCGGCTAATAATAGAAAACTATCGTTCTCCCGTCAGAGAAAAAGAGATACTTTATGAAAACTTTATTTCTGTTCAAACAAGAGAATTAGGTAAAAATATAAGAGCTTTGGGAATTATAGGGCAAATTGCTCCTCTTCTTGGTCTTTTGGGAACTGTAAGTGGAATGATAAAGGTTTTTCTATCCATAGAAAAGGTAGGAGGCCCGGTAAACGTCGGAACTTTAGCCGGCGGAATCTGGGAAGCTTTACTTACCACTGCTGCTGGACTAACTATAGCTATTCCCACCTTAATTGTATATTATCACTTAGAAGGTCGCCTGGAAGATTTCTCTCTAAAGATAAAAGAAGCAATCTCCCATTTAGACATTCTTCTTTCTCGAAGAGAACTAAGAGAGAATAAAAAATGAGAAAAAAGATTCCTCTGACACTTCAAATAACTCCTTTAATTGATATATTACTTCTTTTATTGATTTTTCTTTTACTTACCGCTACTGCATCTCAAACAGAAATGAAACTGAATTTACCGAAAAGCAGCTCCGGCACCAACCAATCTCAAGGCATCAACATATTCGTTAACGAAAAAGGAGGAATTTTCGTAGAAGAAAAAGCTATAAGTTTAGATATACTTTTGCCTCTACTTAAATCTATATTTAAAGAGGAAGGAAAGAAACTGGTGGTAATTAACGCCGACCAAAACTTACCCTTTAAGGTTCCCGTGAAAATTATGGATATTGCCAGAATGGCTGGAGCCGAAGAGGTTACCTTAGCCACAAAAATCTCGAGGAAACAGTAAAATGCGATGGTTCTTACTCATTTCTTTGGGAATCCATTTAGGATTAATATTTGCCTTTTCTAATTTCTTCCCAAAAGAGGAAAACATAAAAAGTGAAGTTCGACTAACCTACAAATTTGAACAGAGAGAAAAACCGGCCGAGCGGAAACTTAAAAAGAGAGAAACATATTGGAATTACCAAAAGAGATTAGAGAACTTTTCTCTAAGTTCTCTTAACAATAAAGCATTAACCAGCTATATGGAGATAACCGCTCCATCTTTTAAGTGTATATATAGAAAAGCTAACAAAATCTCCTCTATTAACCCTAAGATAGCTAAAGATAAGGCGAGAGTCCTCCCATATAACCCGGAAGTTTTATCTACTCCTATAAAAGAAACAGAAGGTGAGATGGTAATAAAGCAAGCTCCTCTTTCCTCTACCTTTGAACTTCCCTTGTCAAGAGATGTTCTCGTTAAAAAAGAAAAGAGAAAGAAAAATAATCTGTTACCAGCTCAATATATAGAATCTATACGAAGAACTTCTTTAGAGTTACCTTTAAATGAATCACTTATGTTAGAAAGAGAAGAATATTACTGCTCTAATTATGCAGATAATCTCGTAAAAGAAGTTTTATCTACTCCTATAAAAGAAACAGAAGGTGAGATGGTAATAAAGCAAGCTCCTCTTTCCTCTACCTTTGAACTTCCCTTGTCAAGAGATGTTCTCGTTAAAAAAGAAAAG
>JAGGXI010000114.1 GCA_021163155.1 Candidatus Aerophobota bacterium | reverse complement strand
GTAATTTATCAGCAGTACCTTTAAGAGCAACCCGTCCAGTTTTAAAAATATAGCCTCTGTTAGCAATTCCGAGAGCCTTACGGGCATTCTGCTCTACCAGTAAAATTGATACTCCTTGAGTATTGATCTGTTGAATAGTCTCAAAAACCTGTTTCACTAAGGTGGGAGCTAATCCCAAGGAGGGTTCATCTAAAAGTAGAAGTTGAGGAGTGCTCATTAACCCGCGCCCTATAGCCAACATCTGTTGCTCTCCTCCAGAGAGTGTACCCGCTAATTGCCTGCGACGCTCTTGAAGGATAGGAAAAAGGCGAAAGATACGCTCTTTAGCCTGATTTATTTTTTCTTTATCTTTTCTCTGGCTATAAGCTCCAAGATTAAGATTTTCCTCCACTGTAAGAGTAGGAAATACTTTTCGCCCCTCAGGAACATGAGAGACGCCTTTTTCAACTATTTTGTAAGCAGGAACATCGTTAAGCTTTTCCTCTTTTAATTTTATATCTCCACTACGAATGGAAAGTAAACCAGAAATGGCTTTCAAGAGAGTGCTTTTGCCAGCACCATTTGCCCCAAGAACAGCAACAATTTCCCCTTCTTTAACTTCGAGCGAAACTCCTTTAAGAGCCTTTGTCGTATCGTAAAAAATATGTAAATCTTCGACTGTTAATAAAGTAGCCACTACTCTTCCTCCTCCTTTCCCAGGTAAGCTTCAATCACTAAAGGATTATTATAAATCTCTTTTGGGAGACCTTCAGCAATTTTTTTTCCCTCATCCATTACTGTAATCCAGTCAGAAACACCCATAACTACATTCATATCATGCTCGATAAGGAGAATAGGTAATCTCTCTTTTAATAGAGCTTTAAGGAATTTCATTAAATTTTCTGATTCTTCCTCATTTAGTCCGCTACTCGGTTCATCGAGGATTAATAAATCGGGGTTGGTAGCTAAAGCGCGAGCGATTTCCAGCATTCTCTGACTGCCATAAGGAATATTTTTGGCCAACATATCTCTGTATTCCCATAATCCTACCTGATTAAGGCGAGACTCAGCTACCTTCATAGTTCTACGCTCTTCTTCTCTCTGCTTTAAAGTTCTAAAAATGGAAGACCACGTTCCTGCAGAACAGCGACAATGCTGGCCGCTCATTACATTTTCCAAACAGGTCATCTTAGAAAAAAGTCGAATATTCTGAAAGGTCCTAGCAATTCCTTTAGTAGCAACTTCATGGGGCTTGCATCCATTAAGGTTTTCACCTTTAAATATAATTTTTCCTCCATCTGCTGGATATATACCAGTAACTACATTAAAGACAGTGGTCTTCCCTGCTCCATTAGGTCCAATAAGAGCACTAATCTCTTCCCGCTTCACTTTCAAGTCAAAATTATTAACGGCAATTAATCCCCCAAATTTTTTAGTAAGTTTTTGAGTTTCCAATATTACATCTTCTTTTTGATTAGGTTCCTGGGAAGACTCTCTACTTTTATTATCTTTTCTTAAACTCATTTAACTCCTGAACCTCCTCTTTTTCTTGGCCATAAGCCTGCTGGCCGAAAATACATCATAGCTACCATCGCCGCCCCAAAAAAGAGCATGCGGTACTTCGCTAAGCTGCGAAAGATTTCCGGGAAAAGGCCAATTGCAGCAGCACCTATAACTGCTCCAGGAATAGAGCCCATTCCTCCCAGGAGAACAATACAAAAATACATACACGAATCCATAAAGGTAAAACTCTCCGGGGAGACACACATCATCTTACTGGCATATATGTTACCGGCTAAACCAGCTAAACCAGCTCCAAGGATAAAACATAGAAGCTTCAATGAGCGAACATTAATCCCTGTAGCTTCAGCAGCCACCTCATCCTCACGAATGCAATTCCAGGCTCGACCTATACGAGAATTCTGCAACCGCACAAGACCAAAAATGCTTAAACCTACTACTATCCAGATTAAAAAGTAAAATCCGATAGAAGTATCAATTACCAGAGGTCCTCCAAGGGTGGGACGGTCGATACCGAAGACACCATTTGGTCCGCCGGTAAGACCTCCGGGGTCATTAAGAAGAGCTATCCGCACAATCTCTCCCAATCCAATGGTTACAATACAAAGATAATCACCCCGCAGATGAATAACAGGAGAACAGACCAGCCAGGCAAAACCAGCTGCAGTAAGTCCACTTACCGGTAAGAGAACAAATATGGGGATACCTAAACGAGTATTGAGAATAGCTGTAGTATAAGCTCCAACAGCATAAAAGGCAGCATGTCCAAGGTCAAAAAGGCCCACCTCTCCAAGAACAATATTTAAACTTAAACCTAAAAGCGCATAGATGCCGAAGAAGAAAGCTACATCAACAAGATAGGTGCTCGCTACAAAAGGAAATATACAAAGAGCAATTGCAACTACAATAAGAATGCCCGCTTTCTTTAAAATCTTATTTTTTTTCATCATTTAAACCTTTTCTGCTTTTTTCTCACCTATAAGGCCAGTGGGACGGAAAATTAGCACCAATATCAAGACTATAAAGACAAAAACGTCTTTCCATGCAGCTGAGATATAGCCAGCTCCTAACATTTCCAGAATCCCAAGAATAATTCCCCCAATCATCGCCCCGGGTATATTACCAATACCTCCTATAATCGTAGCTGTAAAGGCTCTTAATCCGTAAACCCAGCCCATCGTGAAACTGATTTGCCGGTAATACATGCCCACCATTACCCCGGTTGCTCCTCCTAACGCAGGTCCTACACTAAAGATGAAGAATATTATCTTGTTAATATCAATTCCCATTAAAGCAGCTGTATCACGATCAAAAGAGCTCGCTCGAATAGCAGCACCAAAAGTAGTCTTCTCAATTATGTAATACAACAGACCCATGAGAAGAAAGGAGAGAACAAGAATGACTACCTGAAGTATAGTGATGCGGAAGCTGCCTATTTGCCAATAGGCAGTCGGGATAAATGATGATCGGTAGGCCAGGTAGCGCGGCCCCCAGACAACCATGATGAAATTCTCTAAAAATATAGACACTCCAAGAGCTGAAACTACTGCTGGGAGTCGCCCTGCCGGATATATAGGACGATAAGCTACTCGCTCCATTAATATACCCGCTCCGCCTACACCAATGGCAGATACTATCATCCCTACAGCTAAGCATCCCCATATTCCAAAAAGAGAGGTTAGGAAGGCAGAGACCCATACTAAAAGAGTATATCCAATGTAACAACCTAATGTAAAAAGGTCTCCATGAGCAAAATTAATCAGTTTCATTACCCCGTAAACTAAAGAATAACCGAGGGCAATGAGAGCATAGAAAGAGCCTATAGTGAGACCATTTATAAGTTGTTGGACAAAGGTTAGCATCTTTTATTTCCCTGGCTTGTAAAGGACTATCTTCCCTTTTTCATTCACCACATACATTTGATAGGGAACTCCTACTCGGTCTCCCTGCTCAGTAAAACTAACAGGACCGGTGACGCCCGGCATAGGAGATTTTTTTAGTTCATAGCGGAGAAAATTAGCTAAGGTATCCGAATCAGTGGAGCCTGTTTTATCAATAGCATAGGCAATAACATTTAAGGCATCGGCACCATAAACTGGCCAGGGACTGGTAGGAATAGTTCCGTACTTTTCTCTGTAGGCTTTAAGGAACTCTTTAGATTCAGAGAAAGGAAGAGTCTCGGGCATTGGTTCCTGAGTCATAAGACATCCTTTAGCTACATCTAATCCGGCAATCTTAATAAAGTCCTCATTAATGACAGCATTACTCCCAATAAATGGACAATCAATCCCCAAGTCTCTTGCCTGACGAATCAACAGCCCTCCTTCAGGATAGTAGCCAGTGAAATACCAGACATCAGGTTTAGCATCACGCAACTTTGTTAAAGAAGGAGTGTAATCCTTCTCACCGGCGGTAATCGCATCATAATAAACTATTTCTGCCTTTCCTGCCTTAATTTTCTCCTGTAAAGCTTTTTTAGTCTCTTCAGCAACGCCCTTGGCAAAGGTTGTATTGTCATGCATAATGGCAATCCGCTTCTTACCTAATACTTCTGTAGCATATTTGGCAAAGAAGATTCCTTGCGCATCATCACGACCACAGGTGCGGAAAAAGTACTTTAATCCTCTCTGAGTTAAACCAACAAATGTAACCCCATAGCCAATGTTAATCATTTTACCTTTTTCATATATATCAGAAGAAGGCCTGCAGATAGAGGAACCATACGTAGCTACAGCTCCATTTACTCCTTGAGCAACCAATCTTTGAGCTGCTAAAACTCCATCTTTTGGAGTGCCAGCATCATCGGCAACCACAAGTTCAATCATTCGTCCTCCTAATATGCCACCTTTATCATTGATTAATTTAGCCGCTATCCTACAGGAGTGTTCAGCCATTTCTCCTTCATAAGCCCATGGTCCAGTGATTGGTCCTTGAAGACCAATAGTAACTGTTTTCTTGGCAGCCATTACACTACTAAAAGACAAGAGAATTAATAACATTGATACTACTAAAGTTACTATCAATAAACGTTTTCTAATCTTCATTTTTAATACTCCTTTCTTTGAAAGTATCTTATCCTTTTTTGTAAAAATCTTTAGAGATTTCTGAAAAAATCAGAAATCTCTGATTACACAGATTAGATCATTATTGTAAATCAGTGTAATCATCTTTAAGAATCTGTGCAATCAGGAGACCGTGTAGGTTTTTCAAAGGTCTCCTTTAAGCTATTTGACTTATTTAGCTTTCTCACCTCCTTTTAGCCTTATTTTTTAGCTTTTACTTTTGTAGAACTATTAACCAAATTATCTTGAACTAATACTTTCTTATGTATATCGAGTAAAAAAACTCACATTTTTTAGGAAAAATTAGCTATTGTGTTATCTTCTTTCGGAAAAATATAGAAATGAAATTATCTTAATCTCAGTATAGGAAAGTGCTATTGGAATATTTTAGAGCCCCTTGCCAAAATTAAATAGAGAAAAAATTCTCTTTCTGCACAAACGGTTTGCTAAAATGAATTCTTTTGCGGGAAAAATCTGTTACAAAGAATAGCTATCATATATTATATAACATAATTTTTATCTGTCAACCAAGTTTTATAGGAAACTCATCTTATTAGATTTTTAGAATATCTTAAAATCCGTAATATTTGCATTAATAACGATCTATCTAAGAAGAGAAAAATTAATTTCAAAATCACAGATTCCACCTTTATTGAGGTAGGGAAGCGGTCGCGACCGTTCCCTACTTTATAAAAGGATTTTCTTACAAAAGAGAGCTGTCAAGCACTCATCATCCTTATCTTCATTATTTGTCTTATTTTTACCTCTTCTAAACTATCTCTATATCTCCATAGCTTCTTTTACTTGTTTTAAAGTTGAAGAAGCCACAGTTAAAGCCTTTTCTTCTCCTTCTTTTAAAATTTTTTGAAGAATTCCCTCTTCTTTTTCAAGCTCTTTCTTCTTTTGACGAAAAGGAGTAAGCTTGTCAATTAATATAGCCGCTAAATTCTTTTTACAGGATGTGCAAAGAAGTTTTCCACTTTGACAATCCTGAAAAATTCTCTCCAAATCTTCTCCGGAAGACTCTCCAAATATTTTATGATAATTATATACATTACACTCCTCAGGATGGCCAGGGTCTCCTATGTATATCTTTTTGGGATCTGTAAACATTCTTTGGGTTTTTTTTAAAATGACCTCAGGCTCATCAGCTAAGGCAATATAATTTTCGTAAGATTTACCCATTTTTTTCTTTCCATCTAAACCTAAAATTTTGGTAGTTTTGGAGAGAAGAGAATCTGGTTCCGGAAAAACTTCTCCATAAAGATGGTTAAAACGGCGAGCTATCTCTCTGGATAATTCCAGATGAGGTAATTGGTCCTCGCCTACAGGAACTCTATTTGCTTTATAGATAAGGATATCAGATGTCATAAGAACCGGGTATCCTAAAAGCCCGTAATTATTCTCCCCTCCCTGGTTAAGTTTTTCTTTGTAGGTAGGACACCTCTCGAGCCAAGAAATAGGAGTAATCATAGAAAGGATAAGATGAAGTTCAGCATGTGGTGGGATATGGGATTGCACAAAAAGAGTAGACTTTTGAGGGTCAAGCCCTGCAGAGAGCCAATCAATTAAAACTCTTTTAATATTCTCTTTAATTTCTTTTGTGTCTGTTCTGTCAGTAAGAGCATGCCAGTCAGCAATCATAAAAAAACATTTGTATTTTTCTTGTAATTTTACCCAATCGGAAAGAACCCCAATATAATGCCCTAAATGTAATCTTCCTGTAGGTCTCATTCCACTAAGTATACGTTCTCTATCCATAAACAATATATCTCCTTATTTTATTGGTAATAATTTAGCTTTTCTAAAATTATCTTCTCTTTCCCCTTTAATCCTGCTTTTTCCCTCTTACCTTTTCGCAGGCTCTGAGCCTCGCGGCTACCAGTTTGCTTCTCACTGTTTTGTTTTTCCCTTTAATCCTCTAATCCTTTAATCCTCTAATCCTGCCTTTTCCTCTTACCTTTTCGCAGGCTAAAGCCTGCGGCTACCAGTTTGCTTCTCACTGTTTTGTTTTTCCCTTTAATCCTCTAATCCTTTAATCCTTTTTTTATTACTTTTATTGGTCGGGGCGACCGGATTCGAACCGGTGACCCCTTGCACCCCATGCAAGTGCGCTAAACCAGACTGCGCTACGCCCCGCCCTCAATCTAATATCTTTACTATCTCTTGCAATTCTTCTTTTATAGCCATAAAATTGAGTTTTCCATTCTTACTCTTACTTATTTCTTTCAACGCTCCCTCAATAGTAAATTTCTTTTCATATAATAATTTCTTTACCCAAAGAATTAATTCAACATCTTTCTTTCGGTACCGTCTGTGTCCACCACGACTTTTTTGAGGTTTAATTTCTTTAAATTTACTTTCCCAAAAGCGTATAACATAAGTAGGAAGATGTGTAATTTTACTTACTTCTCCTATAGAGAAAAATAATTTCTCTGGAATTTCACTCTTTTCCTCTTTTTCTTTTTTCTTCTGAGAATAATTCATTTGCTTTAATTTACATTTTGGAGACCTTTTAAAAACCTGCACAGACCCCCTTTCCAGAAATTTCCTTTGAATTTAGGTTTTTATAACAACAGGTATTTGCAAGGAGGCAGATAATTCCTTCTGCCTCCTTTTTTTTGCAAACAATTATATTACAGCTTCTCTTAAATTTTTACCTGCCTCAAATTTAGGAACTTCTTTAGATGGAATCTGAATCTCCTCACCTGTTTGAGGATTTCTCCCCTGTCGTGCTTGCCTTCTTTTCACTTTAAAACTCCCAAATCCAACCAGGGTAACTTTTTCCCTCCTCGCTAAACAATCTGTAATAACAGAAGTCACTGCATCCACTGCCTCCCTCGAGACTTTTTTTGTTAACCCTGTCTGGTTAGCTACCTTCTCTACCAACTCGGCTTTGTTCATTTTATTCCCTCCTTTTATAGGATAATTTAGAATCATGAAATTTTTCTTTTCCCTACCTTTTCTCCTAATTTTATCTCTCTACCTTTTAAAAGTCGTTTTATGTTGGAACGGTGTTTAAACACAATAAATCCTGCTGATATTATGCTTAATACAATATAAAACCATCCTTCATCTTTCATACAAAACCAAATGAGCAAAGGAAGAGTACATGCCGATATTATTGAACCGAGAGAAATGTAATGAGTCAAGCCTACAATACCTATCATAACTAAAACAACAAATATAAATGGCAGGGGAGTTAAAGATAAAAACACTCCAGCAGTTGTAGCTACTCCTTTCCCTCCTTTAAATTTTAAGAAAATAGTCCAATTATGCCCTATAATAGATAATAAGCCTGATATTCCTCCACCTATATGAGGATTGATCCCTGCAAAAGGCGAGATAAGATACCCTATCCATACAGCAAGAGCCCCTTTTCCTATATCTGCAATTAGTACCACAAGACCTAAAGATAATCCGAGAACCCTCAAAGCATTAGCAAATCCTATATTGCCACTACCAAAATCTCTTATATCAATTCCCTTAAAAAACTTCCCTACAAGATAACCCGAAGGAATGGAACCTAAAAAATATCCCATAAATAATCCTGATAAAGAAAAATTCACTCTCTATTTCCTACAACTCTTTTCAACTTTTCCTTCATTTTCTCTTCTATTAAATCTCCTATTACTATTTTATCATCCTCAACATAAGAGTAGAGATTGACTCCCTTTTTCTCTTTATTTTTCTCTTTCTCTTTCTCTTTCTTCTTTTCTTTTAATTGGCGTATACTTAGCCTAACTCTTTTTTTTTCTTCATTAATTTCCACAATTTCTGCTTCTATTTTATTTCCTACAGTAGCAACCTTTTGTGGATGAGAAATGTACTCTTTATCTAATTCAGAGATATGAATAAGTCCATCTATTCCGGGAATCAAATTTATAAAAATTCCAAAATTAGTTATTTGTCGAACTTCAGCAGAAACTACATCTCCTACTCTATATTTTTGTAGGAGTTCCTGCCAGGGGTCGGGTTTAATCTGCTTTAGACCTAAAGAAATCTTTTTTTTCTGGACATCGATATTTAATATTTTTACTTTTACCCTTTCTCCTTCGTGTAAGACCTCTCTTGGGTGTCTCACTCTTTTATTCCAGGAAAGGTCTGAAATGTGGATCAAACCTTCCACTCCTTCCTCAAGTTCAATAAAAGCCCCAAAATCCTTAAGTTGAGTGACTTTCCCCTCTATCTCTGAATTTATCTGATATTTTTTCTCAACTTGTGTCCAGGGGTCGGGTTTAATCTGCTTTAGACCTAAAGAAATCTTTTCTTTATCTCTATCTATTTTTAATATTTTTACCTTTATTTTTTTATCTACAGAAAGTATATCATGAATATCATTTACCCATCCCCAAGAAAGATCTTCTGGATGGATTAATCCATCAACTCCCCCTAAGTCAACAAAAACGCCAAATTTAGTTATCGAGCTTACTTTCCCGCTAACTATTTCACCTTCTTTAAGTGTAACAAAAACTTTTTTCCTCTTTCTTTCTCTTTCCTCAATTAATAATAACTTCCTGGAAAGAACTATATTTTTAGAGTTTCTATTTAATTCTGCTACTTTAACCCGTAGTTTTTTACCAATAAAATTTTTAAGATTGTCTTTTCTTTTTAGACTTATATGAGAGGCAGGGATAAAAGCATTTATCGTCCCAAAACTCCCTATTAACCCTCCTTTTATTACTTTTTCTATTTTTATTACTATAGGGCTTCCTTTTTTAAAGGCTTGCTCAATTTTCCCCCAATTTAAACGAAAATCTGCTTCTTTTTTAGAAAGCAAAAGACGCCCTTTATCATTCCTATTTAATACATAGACCTGCATTATTTCCTCTATTTCTACTTTTTTCTCTTTTTCTGAGGTAAATTCTTGCCAGGGCATAAAACCTTCGCTCTTTGTTCCTACATTTAATAAAATTCCGTCTTTACTTATTTGCACGACCTTACCTTCTATTATATCCCCCTTTTTTGCCAGATGTAAATTCCCATATTTTTTGATTACCTTTGAGAAGTTATCTTCTTCTGTCCCTCTTTTTATTACATCATTAGATGCTTTCAAAAATTCTTCATTTCCTGATTTAGACACTTTAAACTCCCTTTATATTTATCTCATATTCGACAATCTGAAACTATTAAGTTCTGAGTGAGGTTATTTAAAAACTCCTCTTCTTCTATCTTTAATCCAATTCAACCCACCAAAATATAAACAACCCACTTGTGGGTAGGGGTAAGACTAATCGCCCTTTGTAAATCAATAGCTAAAAAGCAATTGGGAGGCTAAAGCCTCACCTACCCAGATGGAGAACTTTAATGAGCTCAATGTATTATATAGATAAAAGTTTTTCTTTCACTCTTTTTAAAACTTCTTTAGGAGTAGAAGTTCCTCCAATAATACCAACTTTATTAAAATTTTTATATTTTTCCTCGGTTAATGATAAATCATCCTCTTTTTCTATAAAATAGGTTTTAACCCCAATATTTCGACATAATTTAACTAATTGATAAGTATTAGAACTATTATGCCCTCCCACTACTATCATTGCTTCAACCTCTGCAGATAAATTCTCGGCGTCTTCTTGTCTCTGTTTTATTACCTCACATATAGTATTAAAAACTCTACATTCTTCGCTCTTTTTTATTAAATCTTTTACTATATTCCTAAAATTGTCAAGGCTCTCTGTGGTTTGAACTATTACCCCCATCTTTTTTATAAAGGGCAATTTTTGTACCTCCTGGGGAGTTCTAATCACATAGAATTTACCTTTATTTATTTTTGCTGTTACCCCTATTATCTCAGGATGAGAAGCTGTACCAACTACAATTATTTTATAAGATTTTTGAGATATAAGTTCCGCTATTTTTTGCACCTTTAACACATAAGGACAGGTAGCATCCACCACTTTTAATCCCTTTTTTACTGCTTTTTCTTTTAAAGAAGGGTCTACTCCATGAGCTCTGATAACTATGGTCCCTTTTTTAACTTGAGATAAATCAGCAATGGGTTTGATTCCTTCCTTTTTCAATTCCTCTACAACCTGAGGATTATGAATTAAATCTCCTAAGGTATAAACTTCTTTGTCTTTTTTAGCCTCATCCTTAACCAATTTTAATGCCCTTTTTACCCCAAAACAGAACCCCATCTTCTGAGGAATAATTACTTGCATAGATACCTCTTCAAGAGATAAGAGCCGAGGGCAAAGGGCTAATAACCGAGTAATTCATTTATACTCTTTATTAATCTATTATGAATTTTATCTATATTATCTTTAGTATAAAATAATTTTTTAGTTGGTAAAGACTTTCCTATGATAACACTTATTTTGGCTATTCTCGCTATTTTCCTTTTTTTAGGTAAAGCTTTATCTGTTCCTTGAATAGCAATAGGCACTAAAGGAACTCCTGCTTTTAAAGCTATTCTTGCGGCCCCCTTCTGTAAAGAATCAATTTTCCCTCTTCTCTCTCTTCGTCTCCCTTCAGGAAAAATAACTAATAATTTTCCCTCTTTTAAAATATGCAAAGCTCTCTTGAAGGATGAGCGATCAAATCCTTTTTTTTTAAGAGGAAAAGCTCCTAAATTGCTTATTAAAAGAGAAAAAGGGAAACTTTTGAATAATTCCTCTTTTGCTACAAAATTTATCTTTCTAGTAGTAACAAGACCTATAACTATAGAGTCTAAATAGCTTAAATGATTAGGAGCGAGTATTGCTCCCCCTGCTGAAGGAATATTCTCTCTTCCTTGAATCTTTATTCCAAAAAAAACCTTAAAAATTATAAAAGCTAACTTCCATAATAGACTATATAGTAGGGGAAGCTCTTTCATTGGAGGACAACTTTTTTTTAACTATTTTTAATATCTCTTCCACTGTTTGAGAAATGTTTAAGTAAGTATTATCTATAACTATTGCATCTTTTGCTTTTCTTAAAGGAGCAGATTCTCTTTGAGTATCTATACGATCTCTATTAAGTAACTCCCTAAGAACTTCTTCTCTCTTTAAAGACAAGCCCTTTCTTTTTTCTTCTTCCCACCTTCTTCTCGCTCTTTCCTCTAAAGAAGCCTTAAGAAATATCTTAATCTCAGCTTTAGGAAAGACTACCGTTCCTATATCTCTACCTTCAGCCACTATTTTACCTTTTTCTCCCATCTTTCTTTGTTGAGCAACCATAACTTCTCTCACCTTTTTTATAACAGAAACAAGAGAAACATATTTATTTACTTTAGAAGAACGAATTAAAGAAGTTACCTCTTCTCCATCCACATAAACTCTTGTCTCCCCATTGGACTCTGGTTTTAAAAAAATTTTGGTCTCTTTAGCTAAACGATAAAGTGCTTCCTTATCCTTGATATTTACTTTATTCTTTAACGCTTTCCATGTCAAGGCTCTATACATAGCTCCTGTATCCATATGTGAATATCTTAATTTTTTAGCAAGGAAATAGGTAGTTGTGCTTTTCCCCGATGCTGCTGGACCATCTATAGCAATAATAGGATTCCTTTTGCATTGAGAAGAAGAGTTTTTAAAATTAATAAATGAATCTTTCATTTTTTTCTAATAATAATGGTAAGCGTTATACTAAAAAAATCTTATCATTCTCTTTAATTAAATTATATTATTAACTCTTTATTGAAGACTATTTTACAAAGAAAAAAGGTAAATATTCAGTGAACTACGTCCCAAAGGTAACATTTTTCCTACACAGAGGGAAGATAAAGGGTAAAATTGGTAGCCGTAAGGCTCAAAGCCTGCGTCTCTTCTGCGCAACCTAAAGGTTGCGGCTACCCTGCTTTACTGATCAAACTCGACTGTAAATTTCCTTCTGAGCAGGGTGTTCACTGAGTATTTACGAAAAAAGTCTTTTAGATTTTTCCCTTAAAGAAAGGTTAGATAATAAATCAAAAAGATTTCTGACTTTTTTTAGAAACCTCTTAATACTGCTCCTTTATTTGACGAACTTACTAATCGACTATACCGAGATAAGTAACCACTTTTTATCTTAGGGGAGGGTTTTTTCCAGTCTTTCCTTCGCATGTTAAGTTCTTTTTCGGACAAATTAACTTCAATTTTCCTCTCAGGAATATCAATTAAGATCTCATCTCCATCTTTTATGAGTGCGATAGGTCCTCCTTCCGCTGCTTCAGGACAGATATGGCCGATACAAGGTCCTCGTGTTCCTCCTGAAAACCGTCCATCTGTAATTAAAGCCACCGAATCACTTAATCCCATTCCTACTACTGCTGCAGTAGGAGAGAGCATCTCTCTCATCCCTGGTCCACCTTTGGGTCCTTCATAGCGAATAACAATTACCTCACCCTTTCTTATCCCTTTCCTATATATCTCCTGGATTGCTTCTTCCTCACTATCAAAAATTCTTGCTTTTCCTTTAAATCTTCTCATCTTTTTATTTACAGCAGATTGTTTTACTACAGCCCCCTCCGGCGCTAAAGAACCACTAAGAATAGCTATTCCTCCCTCTTTTTCATAAGGATTATCTAAACTTCTAATTATTTCTGTATCAAAAACTCGCCCTTCCTGAGCAATCTCCTTTATGGATTTACCAGATACCGTAGGACGGTCAACTAAAGTATTCTTAAGCACATTTAAAAGCCCAGGGATTCCTCCTGCCCATTCAAAATCTTCCATAAAATAGTTGCCTCCTGGTCGAAGATTGACTAGATGGTAAGTATTTTTACCTATTTCATTAAACAAAGATAAAGGTAAGTCAACTTTAGCCTCATAAGCAATGGCTAAAAGATGCAATATGGTATTAGTAGATCCTCCCATCGCCATATCTACCCGAATGGCATCTTCAAAAGCTTTTCTATTCATTATTTGACGAGGAAGTATATTTTCATTAATTAATTCTACAATTCTCTCTCCGCTTTCATAAGCAAATCTTCTTTTTTTTCCTGAAACAGCTAAAGCTGTACCACAGCCGGGAAGGCTCATTCCTAAAACCTCTGTAAGGCAGTCCATTGTATTAGCTGTATATAAACCTTGACAGGACCCTACACCGGGGCAAGCTTCTTCCTCTAAATCATGGAGTTCTTCCTCGTTTATTTCTCCTTTTTTAAATCTACCTATCGCCTCATAAGCATCTCTCACATAAGAGAGTCTCTTCCCTCTTAACCTACCTGAAAGCATAGGACCGGCTGTCACTGCAATAGTCGGGACATTGAGACGTGCGGCAGCCATAAGTGAGCCCGGAGTTATCTTATCACAATTGGTAAGTAAAACCAACCCATCAAAAGAGTGAGCCTGAATAACAGACTCAATGGAATCGGCTATTAATTCACGGGAAGGTAAAGAATACTTCATTCCTATATGCCCCATAGCAATCCCATCACAAATGGCAGGAATACCAAAAATAAAAGGAAAACCGCCTTTCGACTCTATACCTCTTTCTATAAATCTCTCTAATTGGTGCATCTCAATATGTCCAGGCACTATGTCACTAAAACTGGAAGCAATTCCTATAAAAGGTTTTTTCATAGCTTTCTTTGTCACACCTGTACTATAAAGTAGAGCTCTATGGGGCGCTCTCTCTATCCCCTTTTTTATCTTGTCACTTCGCATCTTATCTCCTTATAATAATTTAGAACTGAGAATTAAAAATAATCTATGAGGTAGTTTAAGAACTCCTCCTCTTGCATTTTTAACCCAATTTAACCTACCAAAATTTTAGACAACCCACTTGTGGGTAGGGGCAAAATTAATCGCCCTTCGCAAATAAGAACTAAAAGTCGTTGGGAGGCTAAGTTACCCTCACCCTCCCCAGCAGAACTTCTTCCGCTCCTCCTCCCCTACCCAGACCAATTACTCTAACAGTTTGCCAACCAACTTTTGTAGGAAACTCATCTTATTAAATTTTTAGAATATTTTGAAGTCCGTAATATTTGCATTAACAACGATCTATGTAAAAAACAGAAAGATTAATTTCAAAGTCACAGATTCCACATTTAGGACATAGTTACCTTTATAGTATCTGAGTTTGCGCTACAAAGGACGGTAGCCGCAACTTTTAAGTTGCGCTGTTTTACGCAAGTGGTAGCTGCAACCTCTACGCCGCTAAATAGCAGTAACATCTAATGAGATTTAGGTTACGCAAAGAAAGACCATTACACCATAACGCAGGCTCTGAGCCTTGCGGCTACCAGTTTACGTCTCACTATTTTGTCTTTATCTGGTGGAGGTAGGGGGATTCCTTCTCCCCTGTCGCTTCCGCTCCTCCTCCGAAGCCGGCCGGTCTCGCTGACATTCGCTTTGCTCATTTTTCATCCACAGGATGCGCTCAACTCGGCTTCGAATCCCCTTGCTTTTCTATCTCTCACTTCCCACGTCTTACCTCTTCGCAGGCTCTGAGCCTTGCGGCTACCAGTTTACGTCTCACTATTTTGTCTTTATCTGGATCTGGTGGAGGTAGGGGGATTCGAACCCCCGACCTCGTCCACGCCAAGGACGCACTCTCCCAACTGAGCTATACCCCCAATTTTTCAAGAATATCTTGAGACTTTTCCCCTCCGTCGCTGTTTACGAGTAAATGGGTAAGAGGAGCATCCCTTTTCATCATCTTTACGCATTAGCTTTTACTCTTTTCCTCATTATCCCGCTTCCTTATTTTCTTATTTTGAGGTTATTTAAGAACTTCTCCTCTTGCATTTTTAACCTACTTCAACCCACCAAAATTTTAGACAACCTACTTGTGAGTAGGGGCGAGGCTAATCGCCCTTTGTGAAACAAGAGTTAAAAAACGATTGGGAGGCTAAAGCCTCCCCTACTCAGGTGGAGAACTTTAATGAGCTCTTATTTTACTTACTTTACTTATTTACTTATTTTACTTACTTACTTACTTCAAATCAAGCTTCTCACTAAATACGATTTTTTGAGCATCAGCCCATAATCTTTCTAATTGATAAAACTCTCTTCCCTTTTTAGAAAAGATATGAACTACTATTGTTCCAAAATCTAAAAGTATCCAACATTTATTGATAAAATCTTTAGCCCCAATAAGTTCTAATCCATTATCCTTTAGCCTCTTTTCTAACTCTTGAGCAATACTTCGCATATGGGAAGATGATTCTCCACTACAGATGACAAAATAATCAGCTATTAATGATATATCTTGAAGATTTAGGAGAATAATATCTTTTGCCTTTTTATTCTCCATTATTTCAACAACATTTTTAACCAATTTCTGGGAAACCAAACTTTTTACCCTCTTCTCCTTTGAGGTGATATTATACAAAAATTATTTTTTTCGTCAAAATAATGATTTTCTGAACTTTTGTATCTGTTTAGTTATAATTAGTTATAAATAAAGGCTATTTTTATAAATATAACTTTCAACTGCTTCTGGTAAAAGATACTTGATAGATTGTCTTCCCTTTACTCTTTTCCTGATTTCAGTAGAAGAAATAGCTAAAGCAGGAACTTCTATTAAGTAAGTACATTTTCTAAATCGAGAGTCTATTTTATTTATATCTAATTTATAACCGGGTCTAGAAACAGCAATAAACTTAGTCAATTTTGGCAAATCTTTTACTTTATGCCAAGTAGAAATTTCAGCTATAACATCAGCCCCTGTAATAAAATAACAATCTGATGCCTCTCCATAAATTTTCTTCAGCTCTAAAATGGTATCCCTCGTATAAGATTCGCCTTTCTTTTTTACTTCTATAGAGGATACAGAAAAATATTTATTGCTGATAGTCGCAAGTACTGTCATCATCCAACGGTGGTCAGAAGAAACAATTTCATTATTATCCTTATGAGGAGGTTTGCCAGAAGGAATAAAAATAACTTTATCTAATTTGAACTCATCTCTGACCACTTCTGCTGTTACTAAATGTCCCTGGTGAATAGGGTTGAAAGTCCCCCCCATAATTCCCAGTTTTAATATTTCTTTACTCATTTTGCATATTCAATATATCGAAGTTCTCTAATTACTGTTACCTTAATTTGTCCAGGATAACGCAATTCCTTTTCTGTTCTCTTAGCAATTTTTTGGCACATTATCTTTGCTTTTTCATCATTTATCTCTTGAGGTTGAACCATAATACGTATTTCTCTACCTGCTTGAATAGCATAAGCCTTATCTACTCCTTGAAAAGATGTAGCTATATTTTCCAGGTCCTCCAAGCGTTTAAGATAAGCCTCCAACACCTCTTTTCTTGCACCAGGTCGAGCAGCCGATATAGCATCTGCTGTTTGAATGAGCATAGCCAAAGTAGTTTCATCACGTTGATCATCATGATGTGCCGCAATAGCGTGAACAACTTCCGGTGATTCTCCATACTGTTTAGCTATCCGTGCTCCAATGAAAGCATGAGGACCTTCCATTTGCTGATCAACAGCCTTTCCGATATCATGAAGAAGCCCTGCTCTTTTTGCTTGCATATAATCTGCTCCTATCTCTGCTGCCATAACGCTGGCTATATAAGATACTTCCTGTGAATGCTTTAATACATTCTGTCCGTAACTGGTGCGAAATTTTAATTTTCCCAAAAGACTAATCAATTCTGGAGATAGATCAGAAACCCCTGCATCGAAAGCTGCCTGTTGACCTTCTTCTTTAACAATCTCCCCGATATCTTTCTTAGCTTTTTCCACTATCTCTTCAATTCTTGCCGGATGTATTCGAGAATCTGCAATAAGTCTTTGCAAACTGATTTCAGCTATTTTTCTCCTTAAAGGATCAAAACATGAGATGAGTACAATTCCAGGCGTATCATCTACAATCAAATCTACTCCCGTAAGAGCCTCAAAAGCTCTTATATTTCTTCCTTCTCTACCTATTACTCTCCCTTTCATATCATCACTGGGTAATGAAACAGTGGAAATAACTGAATCCATCACTTGATCAACAGCACAGCGTTGAATAGCAGTAGTTACAATTTTTCTTGCTTTCTTATTGGCCGTTTCTTGAGTTCTTCTTTCTACATCCTGAACAATCTTAAACGCTTCTTCTTCCGCTTCTTTCTTTACATCCTCTAATAAGCCTTTTTTTGCCTCCTCGGCAGAAATACCAGCTATTTTTTCTAACTCCTTCCTCCGCTTAATTCTTAAAAATTCTATTTCTTTCTTTTTTTCTTCTAAATTCTGTTCTTTAAAAGACAATTTCCTTTTCTCTTTCTCTAACTCTTGCAGGCGACGGTCAAGGATTTCCTCCCTTTCTATTAATTTCTTAGACAATTTGTGAAACTCTTCTCTTCTCTTTTCTGTTTCCCTTTCTAATGCATTTCTTAGTCTATGAAGCTCCTCCCTTTTTTCCAGTTCGATTTCTCTTCTTTTGTCTTGTATCTCTTTTTCTGCTTGAAGTAACTTATTTTTTGCTTTATTCAACATGGATTTTGTTCTATATCTATCGATAAAAGTAGCCACTGCCCATCCTATTAATGCCGCTAATAAAATATATATCAATCTTAAAATCATATCTTGGTCACCCTCCATTCACCCACTACTTATTTTTTCAAAGATCTAATCAGAGACCTCTGAAAAACCTCCAAAGGTTTTAATCTGTGTAATCTCAATTTTCTTTATTCAATTAAAAATACAATTTTTAAATCTTTTTGTCAAATAGTTTTTACAGAAATTCATCTTATTAGATTTTTAAAATATCTTAAAATCCGTAATATTTGCACTAATAACGATCTATATAAGAAGAGAAAGATTAATTTCAAAATCATAAATTCCACATTTAAGCTGTAGTTATCCTTACACTATTAAGGTTGATCGGTAAAGTAAGGTAGCCGCAACCTTCAGGTTGCGCTGTTTTACGCAGGCTCTGAGCCTCGCGACTACCATTTTTTTCGTGCAAAAGTTGGTTGCCAAAGAAATATGAATTGATATAATCAACAAACAAGAAAAAAACTTAAGGAAGGTGAATAACTCTGAATTGTCCTGGTTATCTGAAATTATATAAAAATGGTGAGATAAAAAATCGAATAAAAGAAGCTTATAATCTACTCATCAAATGTAAACTCTGTCCACGTGAATGTGGAGTGAATAGATTAAAAGGAGAAACGGGATTTTGCAAGTCAGGCGCAGAGGTTATAGTCTCCAGTTTTAATCCACATTTTGGGGAAGAGCCTCCTATATCTGGCTATAAAGGCTCGGGAACTATTTTCTTTACTAATTGCAATCTTAGATGTTTATTCTGTCAAAATTATCCCATATCTCACTTAGGAAATGGAAATCAAGTTTCTAAAAATGAACTTTCTAAAATGATGCTTATTTTACAAAAAAAAGGATGCCATAATATAAACTTTGTTACCCCTACCCATTTCGTCCCCCAGATTTTATCTGCTCTTTATCTGGCTATTGAGGAAAATTTATATATTCCTCTTGTTTATAATTGTGGTGGTTATGAATCGGTGCAGACTCTAAGGCTTTTGGAAGGCATAATAGACATTTATATGCCAGATATAAAATATGGAGGAAAGATAGAGGGGGAAAAATATTCCTCTGCCTCTGATTATTTCGAAATAGCTAAAAAAGCAGTAAAAGAGATGCATCGACAAGTAGGAAATTTAAAGCTAAACAAAGAGGGAATTGCTCAAAGAGGTCTTCTTGCAAGACATTTAGTTTTACCTAACAAATTAGCAGGCACAAAAAATGTTTTTTCTTTTTTGGCTAAAGAAATATCCCCCAACACTTATGTTAGTATTATGAGTCAATATTTTCCTGCTTATAAGGCACAAGAATTTGAAGAATTAAATAGAAGGATTACCCCTAAAGAATACAAAGAAGCTCTCGATACAGCTAAAGAATTGGACTTGCAAAGGGGATGGCAGCAAGACATTAGTGATACTATATGAAGATATATAATGTTGAGTAGTTAAACCTGGATTCGGCAGTTTGAATAATATTAGCTAAGGTTAATCCCGAAGTATAACATTAGGTCTAATTCTCACATTCTTCAAAAAATTTTCCCTTATCAAAAATACCCCTTTTAATGGGTAGGGGTGACTTCAGTCGCCCTTTGCAAAACAAGAGCTAAAGTCTATTGGGAGGCTAAAGCCTCCCCCTACCCAGGCTAAGCATTCTAACAGTCAGTTTGCCGAATCTGGGTTAAAGTGTTAAATTAAAAGTTGAAATCCATGAAAATAAATAAATCTAATTTTAAAACTTGTTTAAATATTGTAATGGGAGGAACTTGTCTTTTAGCTCTTATCTCTTTTATATGGGAATACGGGTTTTACTTAACTAGAGAAACTAAATATATTTTTCATTACCTGGTTATACTTATTGTTATTATATTTATAAGTGAGTTTTTACTTAAATTTATTTTAGCAGAGGATAAAAGGCTTTTCATTAAAGATAATTGGCCAGATTTCTCTATTGCTATTATTTTTGTTTCTGTAATTTTAATTCTTAAAGTGTTTTCTGCTTTTCCAGGATTTGTTGATTTATTAAATGCAAAAGGTATATTTTCTTTAAGCAGGATATATATTGTAATCTCTCAGATTTACATTCTCGCCTCTCTCATTATAAGAATACCTTATCTTAATAGACTAATTCTTCTTTTTAAACTACCTCCCCCTTCTACAGTTATTTTAACTTTTATCATTATTATTGCTATGGGGACTTTTCTACTTCTTCTTCCCAAGTCTACAGTTAGCGGTAAAGAGACTACCTTTCTGGATGCTCTGTTCACTGCTACTTCAGCAACTTGCGTTACCGGCCTTATTGTATTAGATACAGGAAGTCATTTCTCTTTATTAGGACAGTTAATTATCCTCACTCTCATTCAAATAGGAGGATTGGGTCTGATGACCTTTACCTCCTTTTTCGCCTTAGCTCTGGGGAAAGGATTTGGAGTTAAAGATAGATTTCTTCTTAGAAATATACTTAATTATAAAAATATGGGAGGAATAGGTTCTTTGATTCTGTCCATTCTTCGTATAACATTTATTGTTGAGGGAATAGGAGCTCTCCTTTTATATATCCAATTTCTACCTCAAACTAAAAATGCTTTGTTTAGTGTTTATTTAGCAGTTTTTCATTCTATCTCTGCTTTCTGTAATGCCGGATTCAGCCTTTATTCCAATAGTTTTATGAGATATGAGAATAGTTTAGGGATTAATTTGGTTATGAGCATTTTAATCATTATAGGAGGGTTAGGATTTACAGTGATAGTTGACCTTTTACATAGAGAAAATTTTCGTCTTCGAGGTAAGAAAAGGTCCTTATCTCTTCAAAGTAAATTAGTTATTTTAACCTCTTCCTTATTACTCATCGTAGGATTTTGTTTAATCCTCTTAAGTGAGAATAACGGACTCTTAAAAAATTTTTCCTTAAAGGGAAAACTATTAGGAGCCTATTTTCAATCAGTAACAGCAAGAACAGCTGGATTTAATACATTAAATATAAAAAATTTAAGCATTTTTTCTTCTTTTCTTCTTATAATTTTTATGTTTATAGGAGCCTCACCCGGCTCTACAGGGGGAGGAATTAAAACAAGCACTTTTGCTGCTTTGTTTTTCACCATTAAATCTATGGTTCAAGGAAAAGGTGAGGTGGAAGTTTTTAAAAGAACCATCCCTCGCCTTATAGTATATCAAGCTTTATGTGTAACTATTCTTGCTTTAGGATGGATCGCTATTTCTGTTCTTCTCCTTACTCTTACAGAAAATGGTCCCTTTGTAAATATTCTTTTTGAAGTTTTTTCTGCCTTTGGTACTGTAGGATTAAGCAGAGGACTTACTCCTAATTTAACTTCATTGGGAAGAATTATTATTATATTGACTATGCTAATAGGGAGAGTTGGCCCTTTAACTCTCGCCTTAGCTATAGGAGGGAAAAAAATGGTTAAACTTTACGAATATCCAGAAGAGAGTATAATGATTGGTTGAGGAGAAAAAAATGCGTAAATTCGCTGTTATCGGATTAGGTCCATTTGGAACTGTAGTAGCACAGAGTTTAATTGAAAGAGGAGCAGAAGTAATTGCTGTAGATCTAGATGCTAAATTAGTAGATAAATTTAAAGAGATAGCAGATGTATCAGTTAAACTGGATTCTACGGATGAAGAAGCTTTAAGATCTCAAGGAATAGATCAGGTAGATGTAGCTATAGTAAGTATAGGAAACTTTGAAACTTCTATTCTAACAACAGCTCTTTTAAAACAATTAGGTATACCCACTGTAATCGCCGTTGTTACCAGGGCTCTGCGTATCCCTGGCTCCGCTCAAATACAAAAACGAATATTGGAGTTTGTAGGAGCAAATAGAATAATTTTCCCCGAAGTGGAAATAGGTAAAAAATTAGTACAAAATCTCTTAATGTCCAGTGTTTTAGATTATGTGCCTATTTCTGAAAAATACAGCGCAGCAGAGGTTCGCCTGCCAAAATCATTTTGCAATAAAACAATAGGTGAGCTTAAAATTCGACAAAAATACAAGGTTAATGTATTAGAAATAAAAAAAATTTCTGGTGAAGGAAAAGAAGAAAAAATAAAAAAGATAAATTATCTTCCCCAGCCTAATGATGTAATTGAAGAGGGAGATGTATTATTAGTAGTGGGAGAAGAAAAAGATATTGAGAAATTATTAAAAGAGTAAAGAGGGTAAAGAAAATTTTACATTTTTTAAATTTTTGTTATATTTTATGTAAGCCGGGATGGCGGAATTGGTAGACGCTCAGGCTTGAGGAGCCTGTGGAGGTTTTCTCCGTGGGGGTTCAAGTCCCCCTTCCGGCACCAGGCAAAAAGAAGGATTAAAGGGAAAAAGGTACTGGTAGCCGCAGGCTTTAGCCTGCGAAAAGGTAGGATGTGAGAGAAAAAAGCAGGATTAAAAAAGCAGGATTAGAGGATTAAAGGATTAAAGGATTAGAGGGAAAAGAAAGAAAAACAAAGAAAAACAAGGGAAAAAACCAAGAAAAACAGTAAGAAGTAAACTGGTAGCCGCAGGCTTTAGCCTCCCAATTACTTCTAACTCTTGTTTTACAAAAGGCGATTAGCCTCACCCCTACACACTAAACAGCCAATTAGCCCCAGGTTTATTTGTACTACTATAATTGAACAGGCTAAATAGTTACAAATTAAATTAAAATTAAAAAAGAGGAGATAGACAATGGCAAAAAAAAGAAGAAAAATGGTAGGAGTATTAGTTCTACTTCTGATGCTCATGAGTCTTTTTACTTTCAGTGGCCAAGCATCAGGACAAAAGATACGTATAGCTGTTATGGCTTTTAAGCTGCATAATATCCATCAATGGTGGACCGGGGATTATGATGTAGGAGGAGGGATAGCGGATATGCTTATTACAGACCTGGTAAACACCGGTAAATTCAGCGTAGTTGAACGAGATCGCCTTGACGAGATACTTCAAGAACAGCACTTAGGAGTAGAGGGTATTACCAGCGCAGCTACAGCAGCTAAAGTAGGTAAAGTCTTAGGAGTACAGCTATTTGTCTTTGGTTCGGTTACTGAATTTAATATGGAAAAAAAGATATATACTTTGCCTATTGTGGGAAAGGTTGTAGATGCAAAGGCAAGATGCGCTCTTAATGCAAGACTGGTTAATGTAGAGACCTCTGAAATTATGGCAGTTATGGAAGGAAGCGGAAGAAAGTCTCAAACAGGTGTTAAATTTGGGGCTATGTGGGGAGACTTAGAAGGATTAACATTTGATAGTAGCGAATTTAGAGCCCATCAGCTTGGTCAAGCTGTAGAAAAAGCAATTGAACAGTTAGTAGCTCAAATTGAAGAGAAATCTGCTGGTTTAAAACCTGTTTTCGTGCCTGAGGTAGCTGTGCCTGGAGCTCCTGCATCTGGAGTTGTTACCCCCGTTACGCCTGGAGTTGCTTTACAGAACGAAGGACTTGTTGCTTATGTTAAGAATAAAAATGTTACCATAGTTACTATAAATATGGGAACGAATAGAGGAGTTGCACCAGGTAATGTTTTTGAGCTGTATAAAATCACCGATGAGATAAAAGACCCTGCTACAGGTAAAGTAATCAAAAAAGAGAGGGAGAAAATAGGAGAGATTGTGATTTACGAGGTAGGGGAATTATCAGCAACGGGAATAGTAACCCGATTGGTGGAAGGTGAAAGAATTTACATTCGCAACGAGGCAATACTAAAAAAGCAGGATTAAAGGATTAAAGGGAAAAAGGTACTGGTAGCCGCAGGCTTTAGCCTGCGAAAAGGTAGGATGTGAGAGGGAAAAAGCAGGATTAAAGGATTAGAGGATTAAAGGATTAGAGGATTAGAGGGAAAAACAAAACAGTGAGATGTAAACTGGTAGCCGCAGGCTTTAGCCTGCGAAAAGGTAGGATGTGAGAGAAAAAAGCAGGATTAGAGGATTAAAGGATTAGAGGATTAGAGGGAAAAGAAAGAAAAAACAGAAACAAAAAAAGCAGGATTAAAAAAGCAGGATTAGAGGATTAAAGGGAAAAGAAAGAAAAAACAGAAACAAAAAAAGCAGGATTAAAAAAGCAGGATTAAAGGATTAGAGGGATGAATTAAACAATGGAAGAAAAAATCTACGATTTAATAATAATTGGAGCCGGACCAGCCGGTTTAACTGCTTCTATTTATGCTCAAAGAGCAGGATTAAATACTTTAGTGCTTGAAAAACTTTCCCCAGGAGGACAAATCCTACTTTCAGAAAAAATTGAGAATTATCCTGGTTTCTCGCAGCCAATTTTTCCACAGAAGCTAATGGAAGAAATGCAGAAACAGGCTGAGAATTTAGGGATGAGATTGGAACAAGGAGAAGTAGAGAAAATAGGGATAGAAAATAATAAAAAAATTGTATATACTAAATCTGGAGAAAAATACAACGCATTATCTTTGATAATTGCAAGTGGATGCAGTCAACGAAAATTAGGTGTTCAAGGAGAAGAAAAGTTTATAGGACGGGGAGTTTCTTACTGTGCTACTTGCGATGCTCCTTTTTTCAAAGAGAAAAAAGTAGCTGTAGTGGGAGGAAGTAATACTGCTGCCGAAGAAGCTCTCTATTTAACTAAATTTGTTGATAAGGTCTATCTTATTCATAGACGAGGAATGCTCAGAGCGGAAAAGATTCTTCAAGAGAGGATATCCAAAAATCCAAAAATAGAGATAGTCTGGAAATCGGTTATTGAAAGGATTTATGGAGAAAAGGAAGTGAAAGGAGTTAAAATTAAAAATGTAGATACAGAAGAAATAAAAGATTTAAGCTGTTCAGGCGTATTTATTTTCGTTGGATTAGAACCTAACACACATTTCTTAAGAAATATGGTAAAATTGGATGAGATTGGTTTTGTGAATACAAATAATAACCTCCAGACAGATAAAAAAGGTATCTTTGCCTGTGGAGATGTAAGAAAAAACACCCTAAAACAGGTGATAGTTGCTTGTGGAGAGGGAGCATTAGCCGCTTATTCAGCCCAAAAATATATAAATAATATAAAAGGGATTGAGTATAATTAGTGAGCAGAGGCCTCTGATCACCCCGTGAAATACTCTATTTCATAGGGTAAACACTGATTCTTAAAATGATTACACTGATTTAGTAATGATAATCTAATCTGTGTAATCTCGATTTTTATCTGTGAAATCAGAGATTTCTGACTTTTTCAGAAATCTCTAGTGAATGAGGAAAAAAATGAAAAGACTTAAATTCTTTATAAAGAGAAAAGATGCCATATTTTTTGCGTTTATTATCGGATTAATGGTCACTTTTCCTGTTTATGCTGATGATTATCTCCATACAAAAGATAGCGGTTTCACTCTTCTTCCCACAAGTGTTAGAGCTATGGGAATGGGAGGAGCTTTTGTGGCAGTAGTTGATAATTATGAAGCTTGCTATTTTAATCCTGCCGGTCTCGTACAAATTAACCAAAAAGAGGTGGGAGCTATATACAACGATTTATATGGATTAGGACTTTTAAGTCACAGTTTCTTATCATTTATAGAACCTGACAAGGGAATGGGTGCAGGAGGAATCAACTGGACCCATCTCGAGGCTAATTTGGAACCTGAAAAATGGAATTATGATATATTCTCTTATTCCTATGCCAACTTTTTGTTTAACTCTCCTTCAATTTACAGAAAAAGATTTGCCTCCTGGGGGGCTAACTTTAAATATTTAAAACAAAATACTAATTGGGAAAATGGGGAAGGTTACAGCCTGGATATAAGTTTTTTATCAAAAAATGAAAGATTTTCTTGGGGAGCTAATATCCAGGATTTAATTTCGGAAATACGTTGGAAAACAGGAAAAAAGGAGTCTATCCCTATAAATATAAAATTAGGAACAGCTTATATATTTAGCCCCTGTTTTCTTATTGCTCTGGATATAGATGCCTCCAAAGAAAATATTCCAAGGGATATTCATTTGGGTGGTGAATGGTGGATGGGGCACAAACGAAACATCGCCCTCCGTTTTGGTGGAACTAAAATATTTCAGAGCACCGCTGATTTCACTTTCTCTGTCGGCTCAGGATTTTATATTCCTTTAAAAGAAATGGGAAATTTAACAGGAATTAAACTTAATTATGCTTTCTCTTATAATAAAACTTTAGGAAATACTCATAGATTCTCTTTTTCTTTAATGTTTTAGAGATAAAATTGGTCTTCATTAAGCAAAAATACCCCTTTTGATGAGTGATGACAAGGAGAATCTCGGGGCTTTCCCCTTCATCCCTACTCAGAAAGAGCTTTGATAATTTGCAGAATTCGGACTAAATTATTAAGGAATAAAATTTGTTTTCTCGTTTATTTTTAGGGCAAATATTCCTAACAACTTGATAGTATTTTCTACATCGTCTAATGAAATAACTTCAACAGTGCTATGCATATAACGCAGGGGAATAGAAACTAAACCTGCAGCAACACCTGCTCGAGTTAACTGGATAACATTAGCATCAGTAGGAGTCCCCCTGCTTTCTCCTACAAGCTGGTAAGGAATTTTCTCT
>JAGGXI010000006.1 GCA_021163155.1 Candidatus Aerophobota bacterium | reverse complement strand
GATTTACAACTAAACTATTATTTTCGACAGATCGAAGAATGACTTTTCGAAAGGGAGCAATCTTTATCCAGAGCTACCTTAAAAAGATTGGTATAAATGCGGTACCAGAATCACTTGCTTTTCCTACACATCTTGATATATGCTCAAAAGGAGATTACGGTATAGCTCTTAGGGATTGGATATCCTTTTATCCTGACCCAGAGGAAACAGCCGGTTGGTTCTATAATCAACCACGTGATAATACCGGGTGGACTTGCTCTTTCTGGGACAACAAAGAAGCAATAAATAATATGGAGGCTGCTAGACCTCTTCCAAACACACCAGAGCGTTACAAACTTTACGATGAGACGGATAAGCTGGCTATTTCTGAAGCAATTTATGTCCCACTATATCAGACAGCGATTCTACTTGCAGCTCGAGATAATTTAAAGAGTTTTGATTGGAACATGTTCATAATTCGTTTTGGATCAGCGGTAAAAAATGAATGGATTGAGAAATAAGAGTTTTAATATTATTAATAGTCGAGCAAGGGAAAAAGATAATATCCCTTGCCCGCTATCTAAAAAATAAAGTATGAGGATTTAATTTGCATATTTGGCAATATATATTAAAAAGAATAGTATCAATTATTCCTGTGCTTATAGGGGTTACAATGCTTACCTTTTTTCTTTCCCATATTATTCCTGGGGACCCTATAACCCTGGCGCTGGGACCTACAGCTACTAAGGAACAAAAAGCAGCCTTCCATAAAAAAATGGGAATGGATAAACCCTTAATAATTCAGTATGGGATTTATTTAAATCAAGTTTTACATGGAGATTTAGGTGTTTCCCTTCGCACAAAGGGAGCAGTATTAGAAGACCTTCTCGCTTACTTTCCGGCTACGCTTGAACTTACTATAGGCGCTATGATAGTATGTATATTTTTTGGGATTTATTTGGGAACGATATCTGCAGTAAAAAAGGATAAACCAGTAGACCATGCGGTGAGAGTCTTTTCTTTAATAGGTGTTTCTATGCCTATTTTTTGGTTAGGCTTTATGCTGTTAATTTTGTTTTATGGAATTTTTCCCATCTTGCCAGGGGGTGGGAGGCTTTCCTCCTTTGTAGCCAGACCAACTCCAATTACTGGGCTTTACCTTTTAGACAGCCTTTTAACTGGTAATTGGGTAGCGTTTAAAGATAGTTTGTGGCATATAATATTACCAACTTTTACCCTTGGATTCTGCTATATAGCTCTTATTTCCAGGATGACGAGATCAAGTATGTTAGAAGTACTTCATCAAAATTACATACGAACAGCTAAAACTAAAGGTCTTTCCGAGAAAGGTGTTATTAGATACCATGCTCTTAGAAATTCACTTATCCCTGTAGTAACTGCAGGGGGAATTTTGTTTGCACAGCTTATGTCTGGTACTATCCTCACAGAAATAACTTTCAGTTGGCCGGGGATAGGACTATACGCTCAGCAATCGATAATGTATTTAGATTACAACGCTATAATGGGCTTTGTTATTGTAGTTGCTTTAATATACGCTGTAGTTAATCTTGTGATAGATATACTTTATTTGATTATTGATCCCAGAATAAAATTGCACTAAAGATAATATATATAAAGGAACAGAGAAAATGTGGAAGGAAGATGTAAAACCAGTTTTAAAGGAGATGAGATATTCCCTACATATGATACGTCAGAGTCCGCTCACTATGATCGGAATTGGCATATTTTTAGGGATTATACTGGTGGCTATATTTGCTCCATATATTGCTCCTTATGATCCGAATGAGATAAACCCTCCTGCACTTCTCCAACCACCAAGTCAGCAGCATTTTTTTGGTACAGATGAAGCTGGCAGAGATATCTTTAGTCGTATTGTTTATGGGTCACGTATTTCACTTAAAGCAGGTTTTACCATCACTATTATTGCTATGATAGTTGGAAGCATAATAGGGATTATTTCAGCTTATGTGGGGGGGGTACTTGATAGCATTTTGATGCGTATTGCTGATATATTTCTTTCTTTTCCATGGATAGTTATGGCTATGGCTATTACTGCTGTTTTAGGGCGGGGAATTACAAATACAGTTATTGCACTTTCAATTGTATGGTGGCCAATTTATGCTAGATTAATAAGATCACAGGCATTGAGTATTAGAGAAATGCCATATATAGAAGCAATAAAGGCTCTTGGAGCTAGTAGATTAAGAAGAATCTTTATTCACATTTTTCCTAATTGTATGGCTCCTGTATTAGTTCAAGCATCTTTGGATGTTGGCGGTGCTATAATGTGGTGTGCAGCTTTAAGTTTTATCGGCCTTGGCGCTCAGCCTCCAGCTCCAGAATGGGGTGCAATGATCACCATAGGAAGCCATTATCTTAGAGAAAGTTGGTGGTATGCAACTTTTCCAGGGATTATGATTTTAGTTGTAGTCCTAGGATTTAACCTGTTGGGAGATGGACTGAGGGATATTCTTGACCCCAACCTTAGGAGGTAAAATATTTTAGATAAATCGTCTGAGAGCAAACTTTTGGTAATTAAAGAACTAAAAACTTACTTTTATACTTATGAGGGTTTGGTTGAAGCTTTGGATGGTATAAATATTACGCTTAAAAAAGGAGAGGTAGTTGGACTTGTTGGAGAGACAGGATGCGGGAAGTCAGTGACGGCTCTTTCGGTTTTACGTCTTATTTCTTGGCCACCCGGTAAAATTGTAAATGGCCAAATTTATTTTAAGGGACAGGATCTTTTAAAGCTTTCTGAAAATGATATGCAAAAAATAAGAGGAAATGAAATAGCAATGATATTCCAGGAGCCTACCACCTCTTTAAATCCAGTTTACACAGTTGGCCATCAAATAGAAGAAACCATCAAACTTCATAATAAAATTGATAATAAAGAAGCTTGTAAACGCACAATTGAAATGCTTGAGATGGTAAATATGCCAGATCCTAAAAAAATATTTAACCAGTATCCTTATGAGTTATCAGGGGGAATGCAACAAAGAGTGATGATAGCGATAGCTCTATCATGTAATCCTGATTTACTTATAGCTGATGAACCTACTACCGCATTGGATGTGACCATACAGGCTCAAATTTTAGAACTTATGTTTAAACTCCAGGAGAGACTGGGTACTACAATACTTTTAATAACCCATGATTTGGGAGTAGTTGCTGAGGTTTGCGATCGAGTGGCAGTTATGCATGCGGGAGTGATAGTAGAACAAGGAGAGATTCATTCTATATTTCAAGAACCTAAGCATCCTTATACTCAAGGTCTTTTGAAGACAATTCCAAAAGTTGATAAGGATCAAGATGTTTTGCAGGAAATAAAAGGGGAAGTGCCAAAGCTTATTAATCCTCCTAATGGATGTCGTTTTTATCCTCGGTGCTCTTATGCAATGGATATATGCCGTAAAAAACGTCCTGGTGAATATATTGTAGGAAATTCTCATTCCGTTGCTTGTTTTCTCTATAAATAAAGGGAATTAAAAATTAGATTTGTCCTGGATAAGAAAGTAGGACATTGTACAGCCAACTTTTGCAGGAAACTCATCTTATTAGATTTTTAGAATATCTTGCAATCCGTAATATTTGCATTAATAACGATCTATGTAAAGAAGAGAAAGATTAATTTCAAAATCACAAATATCACATTTAAGCTGTAGTTATCCTTGCACTATCAAGATTGATCGGTAAAGTAAGGTAGCCGCAACCTTCAGGTTGCGCTGTTTTACGCAGGCT
>JAGGXI010000015.1 GCA_021163155.1 Candidatus Aerophobota bacterium | reverse complement strand
AGTGAAAAACCCTGAAGTAATTTACTGGTCATATTCACAATCTCAACAGAAGGTGTGGAATGAGTTGGAAAAAGCAAGAGTAGAATTTGGGGAAAAACCACAAAAAAGTTCCGAGCCTGACCTAATTGTTAAAAGTGATGACGTTCTATTTTTTATTGAAGTAAAACTGACAGCCTCGAATGAGACTACTCCCAGCAATCCGAATGAATTTAAAAGATATTTAACAGGTGGAAATAACTGGTATGACGTAGTTTTTAGATCTGACTATCAAACAATTGCAATTAAAGAGAAAAAATATGAATTGTTAAGGTTTTGGCTACTTGGTACTTGGATGGCGAAACAACAGGATTTGGATTTTTATTTGCTGAATCTTGTGAGAAAAGATGAAAAAAAGGAAGAAAAGAATATAGGGTCGGAATTCGGAGAGTGTATCAAGCAAAATGAAAATAGGAAATTTATGAGAGTAACCTGGGAAGATATTTATAAATACATTTCAGCCACTGATATGTTGGGTGAAGATAAAGATAAAATATTGGGATACTTTAGGAATAAAACTATCGGATATCCTAGAAATGGAGAATTACAGAAAGCATTTTCAATATAATGACGAGCGATACCATTATAGTGGATCCCAAAAACTGGACACTACATTAAGTTACAGGTAAAATAAAGCAATGTCAAATAAACCAGAATTCGGCAATTTGAATAATGATCATCAGAACTTATCTCGGAATATCGCTCTGTATCTAATTTTCATATAAGTAGCCGCAACCTTACAGGTTGCGTTGTTTTGCGCAGGCTAAAGCCTGCGGCTACCAAATTACAATTGGGAAGCGAAATGCTTCTTACCCATCTGGAGAACTTTAATAGTTTACCGAACAGTTAGGCGACTTGCGAAAAACTTGATATTACCGAAGAATGGATAAGGGATTTGATTAAGGCTAAAGAGATTAAGGCTACAAAGATTGGTAAATGGCGTATTAAGCCAGAGGATCTTGAAGTGGTTATTAAAATGAGAACTAATAAATAGTTTAAGGGATATAGTATGAACACATTCACCAAAAGCATCTTAAATTATTTTGCAACCTACACTGAAACCCGATTTAGATTCCAGACTAAAATCAGATATAAGTGGACAGATGACAGTCTCACGGCAGAGCTGTCAGTTTTTCCGGAATTCCAGAAAAAGGTGCTGGATTCCATAAAAAACAAAGCCGTGTTAAATATATCTGTCAAGCAAGGGGAATATTCTGTTTCTCTTAGTGAAGACGACTTTAAGAAAGCACTGCTTCAAAAACTTGAGACAAACTATAACTTAGAATTCTTAAAAGATTGCATTGAACAGGTAAGGACACAGCTAAGAAAAACGGAGAGTGATAAAACAATAATAGCTGGGGATAACAAGGACAATACCACGGTAGCAGCAAATAAAGAATTTGAGGAAAAAGCGTTACATGAAGGCTTAAGAAAATTTAACCTCGCTTTCAGAAATGCTATCCAAGAAATACTCCTGAGACTCCAGAGGCAAAAGAAAGAGGAATTACTACAAGAACTGCCATTTACATCCACTCCTATAACGTCTTTAAACCCTAACAGCATCGAACAAGAGATATACAATTATTTGCGAGTAACTGCCGGAAAAGCCGGCGACGAAAAGTCGTTTCACGATGAGGTTAAAGAAATAATTAAAACTAGCTCTTTTGAACTCAAGATGTACGATCTTTATGCAACGATAAGAAAATTCTCAAGCTTCATTGGAATGGGAAAGCCCTATATCTTCTTTCACCAGATTTCCTCAACAGGAGACAGCCAGAACACAGCTACAGATAAATATCCTCTTTTCCTCATAGAGTTAAATATTGAGGAAAAAAGCGAAGAGATTGTCTTATCATGCGACAGAAATATTTTGCTGATAAACACGCCGGCAATAAATTCTTTTGAGTTTAGTAATATTCTTACCACTCCCCGTGCAGCCAGGTTAAATGAAGCTAATGATTATCTTTTGGGTGTAGAGAGATTTTTGCAGAATAATTATGATTTCTTTAATCCATTTTTGTTGGAATATGCATTTAAGCCTCTTAGCGCTGATAATAAGCCTTCTATAAATTACAGGTTCGGACTGCAAGTTGTCCAGAAAGAAGATAGAAGACTTTTTGACTACTCTGAACTTATAACTCGTATCGATGCCGGTAAAGGCGGTAAACTTATTGATTTTGTGAAAGATTACGTCTCCGGAAACGTCAGAAATACGACAGACGAAGTTGATTCTGCCTACAGTAAAAAATATCCTAAAAAGTCAGTAAATAATCTACTATCAACCATTCCTTTAAGTCTAAATAAAAATCAGCAAAGGATCCTTACCGCATTAGATAACCCGAAAAACAAAACCATTGTTGTTGATGGCCCACCCGGAACCGGTAAATCTTATACAATAGCGGCTATAACTTATTGGGCCAATCAGCAGAATAAATCAGTAGTGATAACATCACACAAAAAAGCTGCCCTTGATGTAATTGACAGGATGCTTATTGATAAATTCAGAGAATTGCACCCTAAGGCAAAGCCTTCTGTTCTAAGGATTTCAGAGGATGAAAAAGGTATCAACACCTCTAAAAATACACTTTCTAGCCCGGTAATTACTGCGGCTAATAACAGAGCAAACGATTTCAATGAGGATGCGGTAAAGAAGGATATTGAAAATTGGCGCGGTGCCGTTGAAGCTCAGTTAAATAGTTATTGGGATAATTCGGGTAAATATAAAGACCTCATTGACAAGCTATTTAAACTGGAAAGGTTGGAAAATGAATTAAAACAAGCCAATATTTGGAAAGGTGATATTTCAATCCCAAAGATAGGAAAAGACGAATCCCTTGATACAAATTTAGTCAAGGAATGCATAAACAGTATATATAAATCGCAGGTAGATACGCTAAGTAGCACACAGCTATTTCTTTTATATGAAAAGCGTGATTTACTTCCTTCTTTACTCCAAACCTGCAACTTTGTTAACAAATCTTCCCTCGCCATTTCTGATATTATACGGATGAGGAAAATTAATATGGAAGTGCTGGAGGATTTTTCGGAGGCAGTATCAAGAATTGGCGCATATCTACAGGGAGGCTCATTGGTATTTGCTGATATAAAAAAACTGAAGGTTAAGTTGCCAGCCAGGCTTTCAATGGTGCTCCGGAGGAAGGAAAGTAAAAATGCGCTTGAATCAAGTTTAAACAAACTCAGCGATTTGCAATATGAAAACATTTTATCGAATATTTCTCATTTAGCCTCTAAGGATAAGGGTAAATTAATGCTTAAGGACTTAGAATCCGGCGTAAAAAAGAATATCGAGATCGAAACCAAAAGGCAGGACATTGAGCTTTTACTTGCGCTCAAAAAAGATTTAGGGTTAGAAGATGAAGATATTAAACACTTTTTTAGCTTTTTGTCACATTCAAGGGATATCATAAAACATATCAGTCAAGAAACGATAACTTCACTAAAAACAGTTAAAGAATACTTTTATCCCCTCCTAAAAGCAGCGGGGATAAAGCTGGATAATTTAAAAGATGCTGGTTGCCTTTTATCAAACGAAGGAGTGGAAAAGACATTTAAATATATACAATTATTTTCTGAACTTGCCAGGAATGAACTTTGTGATACTCCGGATATGAGCTTAATATCCTCTTATTATGAATCTATCCACAAACACTTAGAATATATTAACGATAAACGGCTGAAAAACCTTAACAATCATACCGGTGATGTTGAGCGTATTTTAGTCTCGCTGCGAAGCAAAAAACGCCTGAAGGCACAGGAATTAAAAGTTATCCTTGAGAATATATCCTGTATTATATCTGAGCCTGACCTAATATCTCAATATTTTCCTATGGAGGAAGATGTTATAGATATTCTGGTTATTGATGAAGCGTCTCAAGTCTCTATCGCCGAGTCTATTTCCTTAATCCTGAGGGCAAAGCAAGTCGTTATTTTCGGGGATGAATTGCAGTACGGCGCGGTAAGCGCTTTTAATGTTAATTCCCAATATGCAGGCCAGTATTTTAAAGAGATATTGGATAGTTATCAAAAAGATTATAAAGTAACGCTTAGTGAAAAAGAAAAACAAGAAATCTCACAGGCTGTCTCGCAGGAAATTGATCCAGAGGATCAAGAAGTTGAACCTGTATTTTACAAACCTGAAGAGGGCACTCTTGATTGGCTTAAGACGTTTAGCATAAGAACCTCCACCTTAAATTTCGCCAAGGCTATCAAAAACTACTCCGTTTCTTTAGATACGCATTTCCGCAGTTTCTCGGAAATAATAGATTACTCTAATGAATTCTTCTATAAACCAACTCAGGTCCCATTGATAATAAACAGAATCAGGACTAAACCGATTAAGGAAGTCCTTCGTTTTATAAAAGTAGAGACCCAGGGCAATTCCGGAACAAACGTAAACTTAGATGAGATTGAGGCAATAAAAAAAGATATCCAGTCTCTAATATCCTCAGGCTTCAAAGGGACCATAGGGATAATCACCTCATTCAGAGAACAGCGTGATCGCACAGAAGAGGTGTTACGCAAAGAGTTTCCGGATTACTATTCCCTTAAAAAGAAGCATAAGTTGACTATATGGTTTGTAGGTAGTGTACAGGGGGAAGAGCGTGATATTGTGTACTATTCTTTTGTTGAAGATAAGAAAATTGGAAACGGTAGCCTGCGCAATATTTACCCCATAATAGGTGGAAGCGCTGATAATATAAGAAAATTGAAAATGCAGAGGTTAAATGTGGGATTCAGCCGGGCAAAAGATACTATGGTCTTTGTTCATAGTATGCCGATTAAGGAATATTCTGACACCCGTCTTGGTGACGCGCTTAAACATTACAAGCAGTTGCTTGAAAATGCCAAAGATAACTTTGTGGAAGATGAATCAATCTTTGGCTCACCGGCAGAAAAAAATTTATATATTCAAATTACAAACACTGAGTTTTACAAAAAGAACAGAGACAAAATCAGAATTATCGCCCAGTTTCCTATGGGAAAGTATATTGAGGAAACACTCCATCGTTACGTTCCGAAATATAGGGTAGATTTTCTCCTGACCCTATCTGAAAGAGGAAAAGAAAAGTCTCTTATCTTAGAATATGACGGTCTTGAATATCATACAAAAAACCCTGCGATAGTTACTGCCCATAACTTTTCTCAAGAATATCTTGATTATGACATTGCAAGACAATTAGAGCTGGAAAGCTATGGATATAAGTTTCTGCGGATAAACAAATTTACCCTGATACCTAACGAAAGAGGACAAACAAAAATTGATGTGTTGAGCAAATTATTAGAGAAGAAATTTGAAAATTAAAAGAGAGAGGCAATGAAACCGTGTATTCCAAGTTCTTTACCGCTACAAAATCTTGACTGGGTAAAATTTATAAGCCTTATTGGAAAGGCAAACGCAGAATTAGCGCGCTACGATGGAATTCTGCAGGGAATTATAAACCCGCATGTTTTCTTATCGCCTCTTACCACCAATGAGGCAGTTCTTTCTTCGCGAATTGAAGGGACACAGGCCAGCCTTATAGAAGTTCTTGAATTTGAAGCTTCTGCCCGAGTGGATATACAAACTGAAAAACAAAAAGATATTCAGGAAATAATAAATTACCGCAAGGCTATTGGTATAGCGGTTAACTGGCTAGTAAAAAAGCCAATCACATTAAATATGATAAAAGAAATCCATAGCATACTGTTAGACAGCGTAAGAGGTAAAGATAAAGCAAGAGGCAGATTTAGAATGGTCCAAAATTGGATTGGTAAACCAGGTACCCCCATTGAACACGCGGATTATGTTCCTCCGGAACCGATGCGCTTAATGGAGTTTTTATCTAACTTTGAGAAGTATATTCATTATGAGGAAAAGGACGCTTTAGTTCAACTTGCCATTGTCCATGCTCAATTTGAGATAGTTCATCCCTTTGTAGATGGCAATGGTAGAGTGGGAAGGATTTTAATTCCTTTGTTTTTATACGAGAAAAAACTGCTTAGCACTCCGATGTTCTATATTAGTGAGTACTTTGAGGCTAATAGAGATGAATATTATGACCGGTTAAAAGCCGTTACCCAAGATAAAGAATGGGAAGAGTGGATAGAGTTCTTTTTAACCGCCATAGTTGAGCAGGCAAAAATAAATAGCAGAAAAGCAAGGGTTATTCTGGACTTATATGAAAAGGAAAAAGAACACATTCAGGCTATTACCCGGTCTCAATACGTGATTAAAATTCTTGATACGCTTTTTGCCAGGCCGGTTTTCAGCACCACCGATTTTATTCGTGAGTCAGGTATTTCTAAGCCAAGCGTGATGCGTTTTATGAAATTGCTTGAAAAAGAAGGAATAATATCGGTTTTGCGTAAGGGAAGCGGGCGAAAACCCTGTATATATATTTTTAATAAATTGCTGCAAATTGTGAAATAATGTTTAATCTATAACCGATGAAACAAAAGTTTATCTGTGTCTCACTTTGCAGTTTTTTTGATACACAAATGCATTTGTGTATATTTGATGAGACTAAAGATGTAACTATATGTAATTTAAGCAGCTACGGCTTATAGTTATAGCAATTTTAGGAGATAACATATATGGCTAAGATTAACCTGACAGAAGAAGATTTAAGGGTTCTTTCCGAATGTATTAACAATCAAACAGAAATCCCGGAGGATTTAATGATGAAGCTTTCTCCTGGTTTCTTTGATAAGCTGAGACAGTCAGGAAAGTTTGATTATAAGGAACTTGATAAATACAAAGTACCCACTATCGAATATGCAGGCAAAAGAGCCGAATCCGTAATATTAGCGCAGGCCGCTATTACTGGAGGAGCTGCGCCTCTGCAAATTGTCAGGAGTTTTGGAAATGATAAGGGTGATGATTGGAAAAATTTGATTGTGCAAGGTGATAACCTCCAGTTCCTAAAAACCTGTTATATGAATCAGGACCCTCTAATAAAGGATAAGGTTAAGGGAAAGGTTAAGTTGATTTATATTGACCCGCCGTTCGGTACTGGGGATGAATATGGTGGCGGTTCTGGTGAAACGAGCTATAGCGCGAAAGTTATGGGGAGTGAATTTATTGAAAGTTTAAGAGAAAGATTGATTTATTTGAGAGAAATTTTGGCTCCGGATGGAAGTATTTTTGTTAGAATTGATTATCATTTCGGGCACTTTCTCAAAATTGTTATGGATGAGGTTTTTGGTAAAGGAAATTTTAAGAATGAAATATTCATCAATAGAACCTCAAGATTAAAAAACGAAGGAAGAAGATACTATACTTCTTTTGATTCAGTCCTTTTCTATACCAACTCTGACAGTTATTATTTTGAACAGCAGAGAAAAGAAGAGCCATTTCAAATTGAATTAAGAATCGGCGGTTCAGAGAAAAAAGAAGAAATATTAGGATTCCTTCGTAATAGATTTGATGATTTAGATATTGAAATTAAAGGACGAAAAATGTTATTGAGGAGTCAAAGATGGGTCGAGATGCATGCTTCTTCTAAAAAGGAAAAAAATGATCCAATAATTGTTTTTGGTAAAGAATATTATCCTCCTCGAAAAAGAAGATGGATGTGGAAAAATCAAGAAATTATCAAGAAAATGGAGAAGAACGGTTGGTTAAGAATAAATAAAAATAACGGATTGCCAGAATTAAAGAGGACATGGAGATATTTAGGAACAGATTGGTCAGACATTCAGGGATATGCTCAATTGTACGACTATCCTACAGAAAATTCTGAACAGCTTTTAGAGAGAGTAATATATACTTCTACTAAATCGGAATACCTTGTTCTTGATTGCTTTGCCGGCTCCGGCACAACCGCCGCTGTCGCAGAAAAACTTGGTCGGCGTTGGATTATGTGTGATTTCGGGAAGCACGCTATATACACAATGCAAAAGCGAATTCTAAATATTGCTGAATCCAAAAAATTAGGTTCTACTACTAAAAAGAATGAAAAATACGGCAAACCACCAAAACCATTTTGCATTGTTTCTGCCGGAGCCTATGATTTCTCCCGTATTATGAACCTTCGCAAAAATAAGGATGTCTATATCTCTTTTGTATTAGGTCTTTTCAGCATTATGGACCTGCCTGCGCCAAGTGAAACGCGGCAGGCAGATTACTCAAAGAAATACAAGCTTCCTAATATTTATGCAGAAAAAGAAGGTAACCCCGTAGAGATTTATCCTGTATGGGACGATGAGTATTTAAAAAATGTTCGGATTGATGAGGAATACTTACAAGGGATAATTACCGCAAGCGGCGGCAAATTGAAAGGCGACTATTATATTGTTGTTCCTGAAACATGCACTGTAGTTAGCGATACAACTTTAAAAAATAGCAATAAAGAAGATGTTGATTTCAAACTGCTCAAATTTCCTTACAAGGTTTTAGAAGATGTCTCACGCCAATTTCAAATTGAGGAACAACCTGCATCGCAAGCGGATATAAACAAGCTTATATCCTCAGTAGGGTTCTATTTTAATGAGAATGTAAAAATAGTTGTTGAACGCGTTGAAGGTGGATTTAAAATTACCAGGTTTGAAACAGGCATTCTAAATAAGAATAAAGAGCGGTTTAAAGGCTTTGAGGGACTTTCTATGATTTTGATTGATAAAGATTATGATGGCAAGGTCTTTGATATGGATACCGCTGTCTATGCTAAAGAGATTGGTAAAGATGGCATAATGGAGGTAGAAGGACTTGGCAAGAGAAGTCATCTAATTGCCATTGATAAACACGGTAATGAAAGCAAAATTATAAAAATAGGATAAATTATTATGGCCAGAAAAGTTAAACGACTTAATTTAGGAGACCATACCCTTGATATCAAGACCAGAAAATGTAATTATGAAAAGTTTGATTTTTCTGAAGTGGAAGATTTTGTCCGGGAGCTAGCTGGCGGAAGAGAGTTTCAATTTAAGGCTATAAAAGAGGTTTTGATTTATCTTTGGGGTGGTGGATACAAAGATATTACTCAACTTGCTAAGGAGAATTTTAAGAAGAAAGAGGCCATACAACTGCGATTCCAAAGCGAAGAAAACTTCCTAAGACACCTACCTTTACCTAATAGACTCTCCGGTGTTGTCCATATGGCAACCGGTACTGGTAAATCTTATGTTATGTTTGCTATCGCCTATTTATCCATTGTCATGGGTAAGGTGAAGCGCGTTCTGGTGCTTGGGCCTTCCTCAACAGTTATCGAAATGGGCCTAACCGGTAAATTTAGAGAATATCTCTATGGCAAAAAGGGCTTAAGGCTGCAAGAAAAACTGCCTCTGAAATACCGCAATGTCCCCATTAATCTCTTAAATGAAAATAACCCTATAGTAGACAATTCTATAGTGATCGAAAATATCAATTCCATTTATAACAAGGATAATAATTCTATTGGCGATACTCTCTTTTCACAGGTTGAGGAGGTTCTTGTTTTAAGCGATGAAGTGCATCATGCCTATACACATTTGGTATACAGGGATAACCTGTTAGAGCTTGAAGAAATAAAAGGCCGGAGGGATACAAGGAATGAAAGGTTATGGATGAAATTCATCAGGGAAGAGCCAAAGATAACAAGGCATATCGGTTTTACCGGCACGCCCTACAATCAGGATGAGTATTTCGCAGATGTTATCTATGATTATTCCATAAATGATGCTACCAATGATAGGGTTATAAAAAAAATCAATCCTATCATAAAAACCGAAGCAGAAAATGGTGATGCAGAGTTAACTACGTCCCAGAAGTTTGAACAAATACTAATTACCCACGATGAAAATAAGCAAAAGTATTCATATTGCGATGGCAACGATAGACCCCGTCTTAAACCTATCACTGTCTTTATAAATGGAAGACAAACGAGTGCTCGAAAGAATACAGAGTTGTTTACTAAAGCTCTTGCTGATTATCTAAAAACCACGCGAGAAGAATTTAGCCATTTGCCGCCATCTCAGTTATACCAGATTGCCAGTGAGAAAGTGATTTGCGTTATCAGCAAGCCTACCGATGCAGATTATCAGGAAAAACTCGATGCTATTGAAGAGATAGATCCTAATAAACCAGGCGGCAAGGTTGAATTTATATTTGCTGTTAATAAACTCTCTGAAGGCTGGGATGTTGATAATGTATATCAAATAGTGCCGATGGAAGAGCGCGTTTTCAACTCAAAGCTTTTAATCTCTCAGGTGTTAGGTCGAGGTTTACGTGTTCCCAGAAATGTCCCCTGGGGCCGCGTCTTAGGAAATTATCCTATTGTTACTATTACAAATCATGAAAAATTCGCAGAACATATAAAGCAATTATTATATGCTGTTACTGATTGCGAAACGCGGTTTATTTCAAAAATAATTGTGGACAAGGATCCTGATGCCAGGTCAAAACATAACTTCAATATCTTCAACTTAGAGTATATTCCTGATGTCAAGCTTCGGGATGCAAAACCGTCAAAACAGGATATGCGCGACAGGGAGCTTGTTCTCACTCCTTCTCCGGATAAACTGCATTTAAATGTTACATATATGATAGATAGAAAAAAGTTTGCCCTAACCCGAAATTTTTACACAATAGACCAGATAGCCGGCGAAATCGCAAATAGATTTGCCTTGAGGCAGTTCGAAACTAAACATTTTGATTTTGGTGAAGGAATTATAGTTAATGATTTGCCGGACGAGGAGACAATAGAAAAAGTTATCCGTAAAGCTATGGCAAAAGCAGGCATAGAAGGTAATAGGCTATCAGAGAATAATAAGAAAGCAATAGAGCTGTTTTTTAACCAGTTCCTTCCGCGAGGCAAAAAGAAACGCGTTCATACCAATATTGAGGGCGAGCTGATCGGTATAAAAACACTGGATATGGATATGGCAAGCGCCCGGACCAATGAGCTTGACAGAGATACAAGCATTTTTGTTTCCGAAGATTACGAAGAAGAACTTACCGATGAGAATGAATTTGTTATCAGGGACTTCCAAAAAAGAACCAAAGAGGCAGAGGGGCAGTTGGCTATGGATTTTGCGGGCGCAGAGGAGTCTGAATATATACGCCCATTAATAAAATCTAAACCTTTCTATGCTGTAAACACATCTATGCTGGAAACACCTCTTAATTTGGTTATTGTATCTCACGGTCCTGAACGTGACTTTGTCTTTAAACTCGTTGAGCACTTTAAATACATAGACGCCTGGATTAAATCAAGAGACATGGGATTTTACAGCCTCAGTTATGAATTCTGGAAAGCCGGTAAAGATAGAGTTCGCAGAAGCTTCAATCCCGATTTCTTTATAAAGATTGATTTGCAGCATTATATGGATAAACTCTCAGAAGATAACCCTCATACTAATTTAAGCAAATTAAGAGAATTGCAGGATCAAGGCATAAAAGAGATAATCCGAGTTGTTGAAATAAAAAGCGACGAGGATCAAGAAGAGGTTACACGAGCAAAAGAGCGATTTGGAAAAGACCATTTTGAAAACGTCAATAAACGTTTGCGTCAAATAAACCCGATTGATCTGCCTGAAGAATTCCAGGATAGCACTGCCCAATATTACACATTCGATCTTTTAAGGCCGGAAACATACGCTTTGTGGTTCCGTAATTTAAGAAATGGCGTTATACAATGAAGTCATTAAGGAAATAAGCTTCTATAAAAAACGGGACCGTGACCATTATTATTGGCAGATTGAGTCATTGCAACTGACCGCGGATGAACCGCGGGCGCTGAGCTTTTCGTGAGGATTAATCAATGAAAACATCAGTACAAATTACGCACTCTCCAGAAACTTGGAAAAATTTACAAAATGAAGTTGGTCAGATTTTGCGTGAATGTGGTTTTTATGCGAAGGTAGATAAAAACATTGAGACAACACGTGGGACAGTTGATGTCGACGTATATGCTGAAGATCATTCTAGAGTACCTGAAATCAAATATCTTATCGAATGTAAGCATTGGAAAACTCGGGTCCCTAAAACAATAGTGCATGCTTTTAGAACAGTCGTTTCTGACTTTGGAGCAAATGTTGGTTTAATTGTCTCATCTGTTGGTTTTCAAAGTGGTGCCTTTGATACTGTCAAGAAAAGTCCAGTAAAACTCGTGAATTGGAGAGAGTTTCAAGATCTCTTTATCAATGTTTGGAGTGAACACTACTTTACTCCAGAATTGTACAAGGTAGCTGACCCTCTTCGAGAGTATACGGAGCCAATTAATTCACGAATTTTTAGGAAAGCGAACTTATTATCAAAAGAAAGGCAAACCAAATTTAAAGAATTGCGTGCAAAACATCTTGCGCTAGCCCTGTATGCGTTACCGCTCTTTCATGATCTATCACTGTTTGGGATGCTTCTCCCCAAACTTCCCATAAAGGAATCGTTGCAGGACTTGGATTCTCACGGAATTTATCTTCCGCAGGATATTCTTGATGCAGCAACATTGAGAGAACTCTTGGAAGCTCTATCACGGAACTGTATTTCTACAATAGCGGAGTTTGACGAAGTTTTTGGAGAAAGAGCATAGAGACAAAACACAGCAATAAAAATAATAGGGTCAGGTCTCCACATTTGACATAAAGTTAAATCAATTATGGTATGAGGCAGAGAAATGTCAAATGTGGAGACCTGACCCCAGCGACTGTACTTGACACTCTACCTCTTTGCCCAAATGTCTGCGACAACTTGTTTTAGCCGCAGAACGTCGTACGTAAGAAGATTAGGAATAAGTGATGAATCAATCAATCATATCGGAGCTAATAAATGTTAAGGTTTAATCAATAAGATATGGGTGGTAAATAATGAAAGCATTTAGTTTCATACATACAGCAGACCTGCATTTAGATAGTCCGTTTAAGGGGATTTCTGAAGTAAGTGAAGAAATAAGTTTAGAATTAACAGGGGCAACGTTTAAAGCATTTAATAAGATAATCGATCTTTGTATTGAAAAACAAGTAGATTTTCTCTTAATCACAGGGGATATTTACGATGGGGCGGACAGAAGCTTACGAGCACAGCTTCGATTTCGAGATGGACTAAAAAGATTATCTGAGTCGGGAATAAAAGCATATATTGTACATGGAAACCATGACCCATTAGATGGATGGTCAGCAAATTTAGACTGGCCAAAAAAAGTTCATATCTTCAAAGGAAAATCTGTGGAGAAGGTCCTGGTCGAAAAGAATGGCGAGGAAATTGCCCAAATTTATGGCATTAGCTTTCACAATCGAGAGATAAAAACAAATCTTACTAACAAATTCCCTAAAATATCACAATCAAAAAAAACACTATTCACCATTGGTATGTTACATTGCAATGTTGGCACTAACACAGGACACGAACCTTATGCACCTTGCACATTACAGGACTTAATCACTCGAAATTTTGATTATTGGGCTCTCGGTCATATCCACAAAAAGGCTATTATAAATGAGGATAATCCGCTGGTAATTTATCCGGGGAATCCTCAGGGTCTTCATCCCAAAGAGACAGGCGCTAGAGGATGCTTCCTGGTCAATGTTAACGAAAATAGTGAACCAACTGCCGAATTTATCGAGATCGCTTCCATAAGATGGTTTGAAGAAGAGCTATCAATCGACTTCCTCTATACAGAACAAGAACTAATCTCAAAAATACACAACTACATCGAAAACATCCGTGAAGAAGCAGGGGAACGCTCATCAGTTTGCAAAATTATTCTTGCCGGTAGAAGTACCCTGCACTCATCTATCGCTCGAAAAGGTGTTTTAGATGACATCCTCGGAGACATAAGGGAGGATGAAGAAGGAGAACAACAATTCGTTTGGATTGAAAGCATTGAGGACAATACGAATCCTGAAATCGATCGGAAATCACTGTTGGAACGCAAGGACTTTATCGGCGATTTGGTCAGGCTGTTTGAAGAATTTTCACATGATAAGACTAAGATAGCTGAACTGAAAGAGTCCCTCGAACCCTTATTTACCTCTCCAGGTGGAAGAAAACTTCTTGAACCCATTGATGATGAAGATTTTCTTGATTTAATAAAAAAGGCAGAAACACTCTGTCTGGATAAACTTGGGGGATGAATTCTCATGAAGTTTGAAGAAATTTATATTGACGGTTTTGCGATATTTCACGATTATTACATAAAGAATTTGACATCGGGTCTCACCATCTTTATTGGATCGAATGAAGCTGGGAAATCAACAATTCTATCTTTCCAAAAGCGGATACTCTTCGGCTTTCCTGACAGACGCAGTAGACTCAACCTTTACCTACCGCTTGCAGGCGGTAATCACGGCGGTAGATTAATTGTATCGACTGGCGATAATACAAGATACATAATTGAACGATATTCCAAGGGGAGCAATGATGTAAAGGTAATTTTTCCTGATGGTTCAACAGGTGGAACCACAGAGCTCTCTAACCTCCTCGGGCATGCTAACAAAGACATTTTCGAGAACATCTACGCCTTTGGACTCACCGAACTCCAGGATTTTGAAACACTCAATAGCGAGGCAGTCAAAGGACGCATCTACAGCGCAGGAACTGGAATCGGCGCTAGTTCTCTCTCAGAAATTCAGAGAACTATCGAAAAAGATGCAGGCGAATTATTTAAGCCCCAAGGTAGTGCACCGGAAATCAATTCTCTGCTTAGGAGCGTTAAAGAAATTAATGCACAGCTTCGAGAAATAAAAAATGATGTCCAAAAATTTGACGACTTACATAGAAACAGGGAAGAAATTGCTGAAGAAATAGAAAATATAATACAAGAACAAAATCGAGTAAATATAGTGGACCCCAAAAACTGGACAGTACATTAAGCTACAGGTAAAATAAAAATAGGAGGTCCACTATGGGAAATATCAGGAAAAAATATCTACCGGTCTTTAAGGCGAAAGTAGCATTAGAAGCTCTTAGGAAAGAGAAGACTTCAGCTGAATTAGCCAGCGAGTACAAAGTTCATCCACAGCAGATAAGAAGATGGAAGTCTATAGCTACTGAGGGGATAAGAGAATCATTCATGGACAAGAGGCAAAAACAAATAAGATAAAGGGACTCGAATTGTAGCTTAAACATGGCAGTTTTTTGTCTAGGGAAATGGGTCCACCTCACCCAGACTCTTTTCCCGGCAAATTGATGAGGACAGGAGTATCTTGAGCCATTAAAGGATACAAGACAATCCCAACTTACCTTTCTTACCTCTCTTTAACTATGGAATTTTCTCTGGCTTTTCCTATGGAATTTATTATAGCTTTGAGGATTTCATTAGAGAAAATTTCCTTTTCACAGCCCAGCGGTCAGGTGAACAGATAGATAGACAGGCTCTTTGGGAACTAATTAAAAAGTGGACTAAAATGGTAGGTTTAAAAGGCAGATACGGAACCCATAGTTTGAGAAAAACATGGGGATATATGGCCCGAGTTATTTACCACAAGGATCTACCTCAAGTAATGGAAAAGATAGGGCATTCAAACCAAGAGATCACGAAAAGATATATTAAGATCACTCAGGAAGAGATAAACGAGCTGGAGAGGGAAGTTTGTATCTGAAAATGCGTAGGGTCGCTATCCTAAACTTCAAGGGCGGAATAGGTAAGACTACCACAGCAGTTAATCTTTCACACGCTTTAGCGCTTAGACGTCAAGGTGTTTTAGTGGTAGATTGTGATCCTCAGGGGAGTATAGCAAATTGGTTAGTAATTACCCTAAAGCTAAAATTCCGAAAAATTGGATTTGACTTTTAATATAAGCATACTCAAAATATTGTTTGAGCGCTAAATGAAATAAGAGAAAAATTTTGTGACTAAATTGTGACCATTTACGACCAAAATAGATATAAATACATCGAAATAGATAAAACTACATATAAATTGTAAGTTTTTTACAAAAGCTAATTACAGAAAAAAATATAAATCAGCACAGGAAGAGAAAGATAGCTTATTATAGTCTCGAGGGTTCAAATCCCTCCCTCTCCGCCAGATAAAAGCAGGATTAAGGATTAGAGGATTAGAGGATTAAAGGGAAAACCCATACAAGAAGCAGTAGGATTTGAAGCCGAGCCGAACGCATCCTGTGGATGGAGAATGAGTGAAGCGAATGTCAGTGAGGCCGGCAGGCTTCAGAGGAGGAGCGAAAGCGACGGGGGAGAAGAAATCCCTCCCTCTCCGCCAGCAAAAGGGGGTCATCTTTATTATTGACAAAGTAGTGTAAAGTGACTTTTTATGTTAGATTTATTTATTATGGCACAGGAATAAGCATTAATAAAATAAAAGTAACAAAAGGGATAATAAGATAAATCCTTCTAAAGTTTTTACATCACTATGAAAAAATAGAAAGAGTGACTTTTTTACCTTTTTATTCTAATATCTCCGATAATTTTTTTTCTGTCTATCTTTAGGTGGACGAGCTTCGTTAACTTTCAAGGTACGTCCTTTGAAATCGGAGCCGTTCAATGCTTCTTTTGCTTTTTCAGCTTCTGATGGGTTAGACATTTCAACAAATCCAAAACCTCTACCTTCAATTATGTTGACTTGTTTAACTCCGCCATAATTGGAAAACAATTCCTCCATTTGCTCCTTAGTTATAGAATAACTAAGATTCCCTACATAAAGCTTGCTACCTTGCATCCTAACCTCCTTTTTTTGATCGCCATCCAAAATGACCCTTCTTCACCATTGAATTTTGATTTAATCCTATTCTTCCAGATAATAAAAATTTGTCAACCGACTTTTGTAGGATTGTTAATTAAATTTTAAAACTGGAGTAATTAAAGTTTAAAAGTGGAGTATATCCACAGATCTTTCTCAAAACAAATTATATATGCTATCCTTCTTCTTAAATAATATGAAGGAGGATAGATTATGGT
>JAGGXI010000067.1 GCA_021163155.1 Candidatus Aerophobota bacterium | reverse complement strand
ACCATAATCTATCCTCCTTCATATTATTTAAGAAGAAGGATAGCATATATAATTTGTTTTGAGAAAGATCTGTGGATATACTCCACTTTTAAACTTTAATTACTCCAGTTTTAAAATTTAATTAACAGTATGTAGTGATAAATTTGACAAATTCTAAAAAGGGTGTAACTATATATAGTTGTTCTTTAATTGATTGAGATATTGATTCTCCGAGCTAAACTACCTAAAGAAAGAGTTTAAATAAACTTTCCATGGGGTTTAACCGATAGGGTAGGGTGGGAAACTGCTTTGCCTCCCATTCTTGGAAAGGAGAGCAGAAATTGGTTTTTTATTTTTAAGAATTAATGGTAAAGCCAGTCTCTTTCCAGGTGAGAGAGGCTGGTTTTTTTATTAGAAATTTGGAAGGAAGCGTTGATTTTTAAATACGAGACAAAGAGTTAAAAGAAAAAGCAGGACTAAAAAAACAGGATTAAAGGATTAAAGGATTAGAGGATTAAAGGGAAAAACATGAGAAATAAACTGGTAGCCGCAAGGCTCAGAGCCTGCGAAGAGGTGAGATGTGAGAGGAAAAAGCAGGATTAAAGGATTAGAGGATTAGAGGATTAAAGGGAAAAACAAGAAAACCCAAAGAAGAGGATTAAAGGGAAAAACAAAACAGTGAGAAATAAACTGGTAGCCGTAAGGCTTTACCCCGCTAAATAGTAGTAACATCTAATGGGGTTTAGCCTGCGAAGAGGTGAGATGTGAGAGGGAAAAGCAGGATTAAAGGATTAGAGGATTAGAGGATTAGAGGATTAAAGGATTAAAGGGAAAAACATGAGAAATAAACTGGTAGCCGCAAGGCTCAGAGCCTGCGAAGAGGGAAAACCTACAGCTAACAATTATAAAAAAGAAACAAAATATATTTACCTCACATAAAAGGAGAGAAGAAAAATGAGAAGAATTTTAATAATGGTATCAATTTTAGCGAGCATGGCTTTAGTTTCTACAAATTTGGTTTTTGCAGAAAAAAAGCCAGGAAAAGTGATTATCTTCCATGCTGGTAGCTTAGCAGTTCCTTTTGCACAGATAGAAAAAGAGTTTGAAACTATGTACCCACAGGTGGATGTTTTAAGAGAATCGGCAGGAAGTCGAACATGTGCCCGTAAAATTATTGAATTAAATAAAGAGTGTGATGTTATGGCCTCTGCCGATGTAACGGTTATCGATACTCTTTTAATTCCTGATTTTGCTGATTGGGATATACACTTTGCTAATAATCAGATGGTGCTCTGTTATACTGATGAGAGTAAATATGCAGATAAAGTTAATAAAGACAATTGGTATGAAATTCTTCTTAAAGAAGGGATTCAATGTGGATATTCCGACCCTAACATAGATCCTTGTGGATATCGGGCAGTAATGGTGATGCAATTGGCAGAAAAGTATTACCAGCAACCGGGTCTATTCAAAAAATTGCAGAAGAACATACCTCAAAAGAATATTCGTCCTAAATCTGTAGAGTTGATCGCTTTACTGGAGATAAGTGCTTTAGATTATGCTTTTGAGTACCGCTCTGTAGCTGTGCAGCATAACTTGAAATTTGTAGAATTGCCTTCCCAAATCAATTTAGGCAGTACAAAATATGATAATTTCTATAAAAATGCTTCTGTAGAGGTCAGTGGAAAAGAGCCGGGGACTTTTATTACCAAAAGAGGAGCTTCTATTACATATGGAGTCACTTTACTTAAGGATGCCTCTCATAGAAGAGAAGCTATTAAGTTTCTGAAATACCTTCTCGACTCAGAGAAAGGTTTAAAGATACTGAAACAGTGCGGTCAACCTCCAATTATACCTCCTACAGCGACATTTAATATAAATAAGATACCTAATGAGCTAAAAACGATAATAAAATAATAAAATAGAAATTGAGGGCTGGGTCTTAATGTAAAGAAATATCAAATGTTAAGACCTGACCCCTTTTTCCTCTGGAAAAAAGATGAGACAAAAAAAAGATTGGTTTATGCTGTTTACACTGATTTGTGGATTTTTAATTTTAGGTTTTATTCTTCTACCTCTCATTGAAATGGTTTTTTCAACCAATATAACCAGTTTGAAAGACACTATATCCGAGAAAGATGTCCGAGCATCAATCTGGCTAAGCATATACGCCTCCACCTGGGCTTCAATTATCTCTTTTTTGATAGGAACTCCTTTTGCTTATTTTATGGCTCGGAAACAATTTGCAGGGAAAAGATTAGTAGAAAGCATTATTGACTTACCTATAGTAATACCTCATACTGTAGTAGGAATTGCTCTATTAAGTGTAGTAGGAAAAAACTTCTGGGTGGGTAAAATATTATATCAGTTGGGGATAAGAATGATAGGAAGTGTCCCTGGAATCATCACTGTCCTCACCTTTGTAGGGATGCCTTTTTATATAAATACAGTAAAAGACCGTTTTGAAGGCATTCCTCCTCGCTTAGAAAAGGTTTCTCGTAGTCTGGGAGCTTCTTCATTAGCTACTTTTTTAAGAATTACCTTCCCTTTAGCCTGGCGTAGTGTTATTGCAGGGATGATTATGTGTTGGGCAAGGGCTATAAGTGAGTTTGGGGCTGTTGTCATCATCGCTTATCATCCTATGATTGCACCTGTGCTTATCTATGAGAGATTTGAATCTTTTGGACTTAATTACTCCCGACCGGTAGCTGTATGGCTGATTATTATCTCTTTGAGTATGTTTATACTTTTACGTCTGGTGACTATACCAAGAGGAAAAGGTAAATGATTACTATTAAGGATTTATATGTTCAACTACCTGATTTTTCTTTGGAAGGAATTACCCTTTCTTTAAATAAGGGTGATTTCTTTGCTTTGATAGGTCCTACAGGAGCGGGTAAAACTATACTTTTGGAGACGATAGCGGGATTGCTTCCTGCTGGAAAAGGCCAGATTTGGATAAATAGGAATGAAATAACCTGCCTTCCTCCTGAAAAACGGGAAATCGGCATTGTTTATCAAGATTATGCCTTATTTCCTCACTTAACAGTTAAACGTAATATTGAATATGGACTCCATTTTCATAAAAAAAGAAGAAAAGATGTTGAAAAATATTTTAACTGGCTAATAGAGAGATTAAATTTAGTTCATCTTCTTAACCGCTATCCTGATACTTTAAGCGGCGGGGAAAAACAACGGGTAGCTCTGGCTCGAGCAATGATTATCGAGCCTTCCTTACTACTATTGGATGAGCCATTGAGTGCTTTAGATCAGAATTTTCGAGAAGAAATACAGGAAATGTTAAAGAGTATTAATAAGGAGACAAAAATTCCCTTCCTTATGGTAACTCACAACATGGCGGAGGTTTTATCTTTAGCTAAACGTGTGGGAGTTATCAACAAGGGAAGATTAGAACAGATAGGAGAAATCAAGGAAATCTTTCACACTCCTAAGACTCCTTTTGTAGCTAAATTTATAGGGATGAAAAATATTTTCTTTGTCAGTTTTAAAAAAAATAAAGCATTAATAAATGGGCTGAGTATACAACTACCTCGTGAAGTTCAAGAATTAGAAGGATTTTTAGCTATACGTCCGGAAGATATCATTATTTCTCGTAGGATGATTAAGTCCAGCGCACGCAATAATTTTCAAGGATTTGTGAAAGAGATCATAAATCAAGGATTTTTATTTGAAATTAATATTAAAGTGGGAAAAACAGAGTTTAAAGCACTTATTACTCCAACCTCTCTCGTTGAATTAGAATTAAAAAGAGGCACAAGTGTTTTCATTGCTTTTAAATCTACAGCCATCCATATTTTTTGAATAGAAATCTCTGGCAGCTAATTTTTGCACAAAAAAAATGGTAGCCGCAAGGCTCAGAGCCTGCGTTCTCATGTAGTAATTTTTCTTTACGCAACCTAAAGGTTACGGCTACCACCTGCGTAAAACAGCGCAACCTAAACCTCATTAGATGTTACTACTATCAAAGAGACCTCTGAAAAACCTCCAGAGGCCTCAATCTGTGTAATCTCTATTTTTATCTGCGAAATCTCTACAAAAGTTGATTGACAAAGACGGAATATTTTTATATTATATCAACATTAGATATCGAGAGACGATATTATGATGAGAAACATCTTTTTGGGATTTATCAGGATACACATATTATATCATGCAAGTAAAGAAGAAATTTTTGGAACCGCTATTATGAAAGAGTTAAAGAGACATGGTTATTCAATTAGTCCCGGGACGCTATATCCAATTCTTCACTCTTTAGAAAATCAGAAATATTTAAGTATTAGGAAAAAGGTAGTTAAAGGAAAGATTAGGAAATACTACAAAATAACTGGAAAGGGCATAAGCGCCCTTGGTAAATCAAAAGAAAAAATAAGGGAGTTGGTTAGCGAAGTTTTGGAGGAAAAATAGTATGAATAAGCATAGACAAATTAAAATTTTTGCTGGGTTAACCAGAAACATATTCATATTGGGATTAGTCAGTTTATTTACAGATATTAGCAGCCAGATGGTCTTTCCATTAATTCCTTTATTCTTAACTACGGTCTTAGGTGCTGGTGCTTATGCAGTGGGCATTGTTGAAGGTGCCGCAGAAACGACGGCTTCTTTATTAAAAGTTATATCTGGTTATTGGTCTGATAAAATTAAAAAAAGAAAGCCTTTTGTTCTTTTCGGTTATTCTTTGTCATCCATAACAAAACCACTATTTGCTTTTGCCAATGTCTGGCCTTTTGTTCTTTTTATGAGAGTAATAGAAAGAATTGGTAAAGGCTTAAGAACAGCTCCCAGGGATGCAATTGTAGCTGAATCTTGTGATGAGAATGTTAGAGGAAAAGCTTATGGTTTTCATAGGGCTATGGACGGTACCGGCTCAGTTTTAGGGGCAGTTTTTGCTTTTTTGCTTCTCCCGATTTTAGGGTATAGAAAAATCTTTCTGTTCACTTTTATACCGGGGATAATTGCTGTATTTGTTATTTTGTTTGTTAAAGAAAAAAGTGTCCCTGATAAAGAAAAAACAAAAGAAATGTCTATCAAGTTAAGTCTTAAGGAACTGCCTGTGAATTTAAGATTGTTTACTCTCATCGCTTCAATATTTGCCTTAGGCCATTTTGGATATGCCTTTCTATTGTTAAGGGCAAAAAACATAGGATTAGCTGATAATATGGCAATCCTTCTTTACGTTTTATTTTATATTGTTTATACTATTTGCACAATACCCTCAGGAATATTATCAGATAAAATGGGAAGAAAACCTGTTTTAATTGTAGGTTATTCAGTATTTGCAATAACTTCTTTTAGCTTAATATTCACTTCAAGCATTTATAGTATTTTATTGTGTTTTGTTATTTATGGAATATTTTATGCCATGATTGATGGCGCTCAAAGAGCTTTTGTAGTAGATTTAGCACCAGAACATCTGAAAGCTACAGCATTAGGAACATTTCATACGGCAATAGGGTTGGTAGCACTTCCGGGCGGATGTATTGCAGGATTATTATGGGATAAAATAAATCCAGAAGCAACCTTTTTGTATGGTTTTATACTTGCAATAATTTCAATAGTTCTATTTATATTTGTAAAGGACAAAACAAAGATTACAAATTAAGCTAAAAATCGGCGACCAACAGCGTATAGCATCATACGACAGCGGCACACGGCCCTCATAACGGGCCACGACATCCTTAAGAAGCCGATGGCAGTGCGGCATAGCAGCGGGTATGTCGCAGAGAACCAGGGACTCTATAAGCTTATGACCGTTGTTGAGACTCTCGACTACATTTTCACTTTGTACCTATTGATGTCCCCTGGAAGAATGTAGAAGCATTTTTTGAAGCCGTAGAAGAGTTTGGGCAATATAAATAGAAGGAAAGATTATTAGTTATATGGGAATATAATTTCCCCAATCAACGGGGAGTCTTAAAGTATTTCCTTCTCGTTTAAAGAGGAGATAGCCGTTTTTCTTGCCAAATTCAAATAAACCTCGAGTAATAGCTACATCGTGTTTACAGTATTCAATTACTTTATCAATTTTCCCCTGTCTAAACCAGGTTACTGCTTGGATTCCGTTGGCAATTTTCCCTATCCCTAAAGTTGTTTGAGCAAGACGATCTAAAGATATTCTATAGTTTAGTCTCTTTTTTACCTCATTTAGTATGTCCAGAGAAGGAATTTTCTGAAGATCAAAATCAGTATAGTAAGAAAGAACTTTCCAATCAAATCTCTTATTATTAAAGCCTACAACTAAATCTGCTTCTTTTAAATCATAGAGAAGTCTTTTTACATCTTTTTCAAGGTAGGTTCTATAATTTCCCTTTTCTTCATCAAAAATAATAGCACAGGAGACTTTTAAAAGATGAGAGTTTCCCCATCCTCCTACCTCTTGAGCCAGTTTTTGTGTTTCCAAATCAAAGATATAAACCTTTTTTCTAAGGGAAGAGAGATGAGATTTATTCTTAACTTCACTTTTTTCTTTTTCACTCTTTTTGTTTATCATTAGGTCTGTTTTTGTTTTTTTTAAAATATATCCCAATAATTTTATAGCAGATTCTTTAGAAAGAGGTTTGTTTCCATTGCCGCATCGGGGTGATTGAATACAATAAGGACAGCCTTCATCAGACTCACATTCACAGTCTTTAATTAATTTGAAGACCTTTTCAAGGAGTTTATCTATTACTTCATATCCTTTTCTTGAAAGACCTACTCCTCCTGAATAACCATCGTAAATGAATATAGCAGGCACACCCCACTGAGGAAAGAGAGGATAAGACACTCCTCCTATATCTTTTCTTGCACAAAGACAAAAAAGGGGAAACATAGCACAAATAGCATGCTCTATAGCATGAAGACCCCCTGCTAAGTCATTTACTTTAGGAAATGAAGAAATTTTCAATCCTAAGGAAACAGTTTGAAAAATCTGAGGAGGTAAATTTAAAGAATACTCTCCAAGCGTACCTCTGCTTAAAATGTTTTTTTTAGAATAACCCCTTACTTGCTCTTTTACTTTTGCTTTCCCCAAAATAACCTGGAAGCCGTTGCTTTCCTTTTGTTCAAATGGAATGAACTCTTCTAATTCTGTTGTAGACATAGTCTGAGTATAATAGTTCACATTTACTTTTTCTACCTGGACTTCTCGCTCCTTAATATTTAGAGAGGTAACTCGATGCTGTTTTCCCTGATGAAGAAAAATAGCTCCTGGATGACAGTCAAAGAATACACGGGAATATTCTATAGTCTCTAAAACTTTTTTGTTATTTATAATAGTGAATGTCTCCCCAATTGAGCGGATATTAACTCTACGTTGAGGTCGATGAAGACTCGATATCCATCTCTCTTTTTGATGTGTGAGAAAAATTTTGCCTGCAGAAGATAAAGAGTGGATTACCTTTTTTGGATCCTTCTCGTATACAGACTCTTTTTTTCTTAAAGGATTTTCGGAGGCAGCGCAAATTAAATGTTTTCCCCATATCCTCTCGTTAAAAACATCAATGATAGCTTCTTCCCATTCTTCTTTAAATAATTGTTCTGGATGAAGAAGAAAATAGTGATCAAGGGAGTTAAAAAGAGGAATAAAAAAGACTAATCCTCTGTTTTTTCGCCCAACTCTACCTGCTCTTTGCCAAAAGCTAATCATAGAACCAGGATAGCCAACTAAAATGCAGACATCTAAATTTCCTATATCGATTCCCAACTCTAAAGCGCTCGTGGTAATTACTCCTAAGAGTTCTCCCTGAAAAAGTTTTCGCTCTACCTCTCTTCTATACTCAGGAAGATATCCTGCTCGATAAGGAACAATAAGGGAAGAGAGAGAAGGATTTTCTTTAAGAATCCAGGTATAAATAAGTTCGGTAATTTTTCTTGCTTTGGTAAAAACAATCGTTTTAAGTCCGGCTTTAATACACTCTACCAGTAGATCTTTTGCTTCTCTATAAGGAGAGTTAATTGGAGAATAAGAAACAAATTCCTTGGCTGAAGAAGGACTATAGCTTTGAGATATTATTTCAAAAGGTTTACCTACAAGGTTTTTTATAAAAGATGATGGATTTGCCATTGTAGCTGAGGAAGCAATAAACTGAGGGTTACTTCCGTAAAAGTGAGAAATTCTTCTCAATCGCCTGATTATATTACCTACTTGAGATCCAAAGACTCCACTATAACTATGAGCTTCATCTAAAATTACATACTGAAGATGAGAAAAGAAATTTTTCCATAAAGAATGATAAGGAAGTAGACTTAAGTGAAGCATATCCGGATTAGTTAAGAGTATTTGGGGAAGATTTTTTCTTATTTTCTGGCGATGGTAAGACGTAGTTCCTCCATCGTAAACAGCCACTCGGAAACGATAATTTCTTAGAGCTGAATTGAGCTCATTAATTACCTTTAGTTGATTTCTGGCTAAAGCCTTTAAAGGGAAAATGTAAAGAGCACATTTTCGACCATCTTTTAGTAGAGATTCTGCTACAGAAGTATTGTAAATTAAAGTCTTTCCAGAGGCGGTAGGAGTACAGACCATTACATCTTTTCCATCTCTTATGCTTTTTAAAGCTTGCACTTGATGAAGATAAAAATGATTAATACCAATTTTAGGTAAAGCTTCTTTAAGGGAAGGAGATAAACCTAAAGAAGACGTTTTCTCTTTTTTAGAGGGAAGAGTATAAATATAAATAATTTTCTTTTTAAATTCTTCTTTTTCTTTTAAATAAGATAAAAATTTTTCTATTTTTTCCAACTTCCCACTTTTTTAGCTATCCTTGTTGAGCTTTTTCCCTGTAATCATCTGGTAGGATTTAAGGTATCTTTCACTTGTTTTTTTAATTATAGAGGAGGGTAGAGTAGGGGCAGGAGAAGTTTTATCCCAATTTATACTCTCTAAATAATCCCTCAAGAATTGTTTATCAAAACTTATCTGGGGATGCCCAGGCTTGTAATTCTCCTTAATCCAAAATCTTGAAGAATCAGGCGTTAAAAGCTCATCAATTAAAATAATCTCTTTTTTTAATATCCCAAATTCTAATTTTGTATCAGAAAGAATAATTCCTTTTAATTCCAATATTTTTCTTGCTCTCTTGTAAATGCTTAAAGTTTTGTTTTTTAATTTTTCAGCTAATTCATCTCCGATGAGCTCTCCCATCTTTTTCATATTGATATTTACATCATGGCCTTCAGATGCTTTTGTAGCAGGAGTAAAGATAGGCTCTGGTAAACAATCAGCTTCTTTTAAACCGTTGGGGAGTTTAATGTCAGTTACAGAGCCTCTCTGTTTATACTCACTATAAGCAGAGCCTGTTAGGTATCCTCGAGCTATACATTCTATCTTTATAGGTTCTGCCTTTTTTACTAACATTGCCCTTCCTTTTAAAATTCTTTTAAAAGGGATTAGCTCGCGAGGGAATTTATCCTCATCGCAGGTAATTAAATGGTTAGCAATAATGTCTTGAGTGAGATTAAACCAGAACTCTGATAAACCTGTGAGAACCTTTCCTTTATAAGGAATTCCATCGGGAAGTACGCAATCAAAAGCAGATACTCTATCCGTGGTTACTATAAGAAGATTGTCTTCCACCTCATAAATATCTCTTACCTTTCCTCTTTTTAAAAGTTTTATTCCGGGAAGCTCTGTCTTTAAAATTAAAGAGTAAAAAGAATTCATTTTTTGTCTTCTTTCAATTCTATATTCCAATAAGAAAGATCAAGAAAATTTTTCCAGCTTTCTTCTTTTATATTAGCAAGACTGTCTTTAACAAATGACCGCCATGTTGGTTTTCTTGGTTTTCTGATGAGACTCATTCCAACTTCACTTAAGGTTTTGTTGCCCTTTCGTAGATTGCAGGAAATGCAAGAACATACCACATTGCTCCAGGTATTTTTCCCTCCCCGTGAGAGAGGAATTATATGGTCTATATTTAGGTTTTCGGTCTTAAATTTTTTACCGCAATATTGGCATATATTCTTATCTCTTCTATATATATTTCTTCTGGTAAATTTTACTTCTCGAGGAGGCATTCTATCATAGATAATCAAAAGAATAATTCTAGGTATCTTGAGATTATAAGTAATTGTTTTTACTACATCCTCATCATTATCCTGAGCGGATATTTGGGAAAAATCTTTCCAGTCCTCGAAACCGAAGGTATAAAAAGAGCCTCCTTCTTTCAATATTACTTCAGCATGTTTTAAGTAAATTAAGCAAAAAGCTCTTCTAACTGAACATATATCAACTACTTGCCATAATTTATTCAATACTAAAACTTCTTTATTAAGGACACCTACTGACATTCTTATTGTTCCCTTTTTTAAATTCACTTTTATAATAATACAAAAAAGGGATTTGTCAAGCGAATTATGGGACTTTTCCCCTCCGTCGCTGTTTACGAGTAGATGGGTGAATGGGTAGATGAGTTAATTCAGATTACCGAATCCGGGCTCAAGGTTTTTTCTATTAGAGAAAGAGCCTCTGCTTCATTTTTAACAAAAACAGCCCCGTCCCTTTTTAAATCCTCAAATATCTGCATAGCCTCCCCTTTTGTATAGTCTCTTTCCTGAATGGGGGTTTTATTGATTACTACTACTTTTATTCTTTCCTTTAAAGCCTGCTTGACTGTTTTTAGATTTAATAGATTCCCTTTACCAAAAGGAACCTCAGCTAAAATAGTTACTTCAGAGTCTCTTATCATTCTTAGATTCTTCCGGTAGGATTCATCGGTTATAGGAGAAAAAGGAGCCTCTCCTACAACGGGAAGATTAAGCAAAGTTGCCGTCTCAAAATCAGCATCAAACACATTGATTACCCCTACACTTACTTCATATCCTCTGTCCCACAATTCTCTCATCAAAGTACTACCTGAGCCACCTCCACAAATAAGATGAATTCTCTCTTTTTTTCTTATATTTTCCTTCTTTCCATCAAAACAGAGAGGAAGGGTGTAAATTGAGCCGGTGAGGGGATGTTTTTTAACTAGAGCCTTTATATGATAGACATTTTTAATATTTTCAGATGTGAGAACATCTTCTACTTCTCCTTGTGCATAAATTTTCCCTTCTTTAAGAAGAATGAGTTTTTTACAGTATCGAGCAACTAAATTAAGATTATGAGTCACTAAAATTACAGCGAGTAAATGCTCCCTATTTAAACGGGTAATAAGAGAAAGTATCTCCAGCTCATGATTTATATCCAAATGAGAGGTAGGTTCATCTAAAAAAAGTAGTTCTGTATCTTGAGCTAAAGCCTGAGCTATTACCACTCTCTGTAATTCTCCTCCGCTTATTTCGGTAATTTTTTTATCTCTTAACTCCCATGTTTTAGTAATAAGCATACTCTCTTTAACTTTCTTTAAATCTTTTTTTCTTTCTCTTTCAAATCTATGCAAATAAGGAGTTCTTCCCATTGTGACTACTTCTTTAGCAGTAAAAGGAAAATTTATAAAGGTATTCTGGGGAACCATAGCTATTTTTTTAGCAATTCCCTTTTTGTCTATTTTACCTATATCTTTTCTTTCTAGATATACCTTTCCTTTAGTAAGGGGCAAGATTCCGCTGATTGTTCGCAGAAGAGTAGTTTTCCCTGACCCATTAGGACCGGCTATTCCCAAAAAGTCTCCTTTAATTAGCTGAAAACTTATATCTTTAAGAATTAGGTTTTTCCCCAGGCAACAATTTATTCTCTTAACTTTTAACATATTTATTCTACCTTTTTAAAAGATAAATAAAAAAGGGAGCACCAAAGCAAGCTGTAATTATTCCTACCGGTAGCTCCACAGGAGCGATAATTGTTCTTGCTAAGCTGTCACACCAGATAAGAAAGATACCTCCGATTAAAGCCGAAACTGGTATAAGTATTCGATGGTCAGGACCTACTATGATTCGGGTTATGTGAGGTATAATTAATCCAACAAATCCAATTACTCCACTCACTGCTACTGCAGATGCAGTAATCAGAGAGGAAAGAATAAGTAAAATCTTTTTGATTTTCTCTATCTCTACACCTAAATGAATGGCTGATTCTTCACCCAATTGCATTACATTTAGTTCTCGAGAGAAATAATAAATAGCAGGGATTCCAAATCCAATAAAGGGAGCAGACGCTATTACATTTCTCCAGTTTCCACCTCCAAATCCTCCCATCATCCAAAAAACAAGGTAATGGGCACTTTGCGCAGAGACATACATTAACAAAGAAGTAATGGCTGAGAAAAAGAGACCTACTGCTATTCCTGCTAAAAGTAGAGTTTCTATAGAAACTCTAGTTCCTCTTTGAGAGATTCTATAAACCAAAAAGATAGTTATAAGGCCGGTGGAAAAGGCTGAAAGAGGAACAGAAAATATCCCTGGTAAAAAAAGTATTGCTAAGGCAGCTCCAAATGATGAACCCGAAGATACTCCCACTACATAGGGACTGGCTAAAGAATTTCTAAATAATCCCTGCATAGTTGCTCCAGCTGTGGCTAATCCTGAACCTACCAGCATAGCTAAGAGAATGCGGGGCAACCTTAAGCTTAAGATAATTAGCTCATATTTCTGGGCAGGTTCATTCTTAATCCAATTATTTAAAAAAGGAAGTCTATAAATTATCATCTTAAGTATATCTCTAACTGGAACAGAAACCGAGCCTATAGATAAACTTACACAGAAAGTAATTATTCCTATTAAAAGTAAAAAACCTATAACTTTATTTCTCTGTTTAAGCAACAGATTTATAATCCTTTTTTTAAAATCTGATAGAAAAGATTCTTATTTAAGTTGTCCTTCACAAGGTCAGCCAATTTTTCGTACTCTTCTTCTCGATTAATACATTTGTTGTTATTTTTTAAAAGAGGTAACCCTTTCCTTTTGCGAACATAGTTAATAAATTCTCTTCTGAATTTATTATTATCGAAAATTCCATGAACGTAAGTACCAAAAACATTATTTTCTTTATTTATGGCTCCATCCAGAATTTCTACCTCTTGACGGGAACGTTGAATGATCTTAAAAAGAGGGTTAACGTTTTTACCAAGTTTTGTTCTTCCTGTGTGAATCTCATAGCCGGTTAAGATTTGAGAAGAATCAAAAATTTTTAGGGGAATTGCTTTTATCTGATGTGTTATTTTTTTCTTCTCTATCTTCGTATAAGTATTCAGTAAATTCAATCCTTCTATCAGCTTTCGATTGCTTTCTAGATGATAAGCATCCTCAATATATTCACCCAACATCTGGAATCCTCCACAGATTCCCACCACAATTTTTCCATTTTTAGCTAAGTTAATAATTTTTTTAGCATACCCTTTTTCTCTTAAATAAAAAAGGTCATCAAGAGTATTCTTACTTCCAGGAATAATTATCACATCAGGGTCACCTAAAGATTCTCCTCTTCCTGTAAATTTAAGAGAAACTTCTCTCTCTTCTTTTAGGTAATCAAAATCAGTAAAGTTAGAAATGTGAGGAAGGTATACCACCTCAACTTTAATTTCGCCTTTTTTAGAGAAATTTCTATATTTTAGAGATAAAGAGTCCTCCTCTTGAATTCTTATGTCTTTAAAACAAGGGATAACCCCAAGCACTGGAGAATGGATCTTTTTTTCTAATAATTTTAATCCTGGCTCAAGTATTTTTCTATCCCCTCTAAACTTATTAATAATAACTCCCTTTATTTTTTTCTTATCTTCGAGAGGGAGCAAATCAATGGTTCCCCATATCCAGGCAAAAACTCCTCCCTTATCTATATCCCCTACTAATATTACAGGGCTTTTAGTCATCCGGGCAACTCTCATATTTACAATATCCCTTTCCATTAAATTTATCTCTGCAGGGCTTCCCGCTCCTTCAATAACTATAATCTCAAACTTTTTTGCTAACTTCTGATAAGATTCTTTTATTACCTTCAAGAAGTTTGATTTAAATCTATAATATTCCATAACTTCAAAATTACCCATCGGTTTTCCAAGGACAATAGCCTGGGCTTTAGTATCAGCGGTAGGTTTAATTAATATAGGATTCATTTCCACTTCAGGCTCTAATTTTGCAGCTTCCGCCTGGACTACTTGAGCTCTTCCCATCTCTTCTCCTTTAATAGTGACATAGGAATTAAGAGCCATATTTTGAGCTTTAAAGGGAGCCACCCGATAGCCATCCCTCTTAAGAATTCTGCATAAAGCAGTTACCAAGACGCTTTTACCTACTCCAGAACCTGTTCCTTGAATCATTATAGATTTTGCAATCATTTTTTATAGCAATCCTTTAAGATTTTTAATCAGCCTTAAGTTTTCCTCTCGGCGTTTTACAGCTACCCTGATAAACTTATTTGAAAGTCCCCGAAAATTACTGCAATCTCGAATAAGAATACCTTTTTTAGCTAAAGCATCCTGGAGAAGAGATGAGGAAATTCCTCCTTTTATTTTAATAAGAATAAAATTAGCTGCTGGGGGATAGGGTTTTAGTCCTTTAATTTGAGAAAGTTTATCAAATAAAAACTTACTTTCTTTGCTGATGATTCCTCGAACTTTTTCTATAAGTTGAGGATTCTTTAAAAGATGGATGCCAACAATTTGAGCTAATGAGTTGACTGTCCAGGGTTCTTTTAGCCTATTAAGTTGAATAATCGAATCTCTGCTTCCTGCTACATAACCCAATCTTAAACCAGCAATAGCAAAAAACTTAGTAAAAGATTTTAAAACTAAAAGGTGATTATCTTTTGCCGCTTCTTTTACCAGAGTCTCGTGGTAATAGATGAAATCAAGGAAACTTTCATCCAGAATAAGGGTTATTCCTTTTTCTGTAGTAGCCTCTTTTAACTTAAGAATCTCCTCTCTAAATAAGATGGTTCCTGTAGGGTTGTTGGGGTTGCAGAGAAAAATGGCCTTTACTCTTTCTGCAGCCTTAATTATTTTTTGGATATCAATGGAAAAATCTTCCTCTTCTTTCAAAGTTAAAAATTTTGGGTCTCCACCAACTACTCTTAATGCCCGCTCGTATTCAGAAAAAGTGGGAATAATAACTAAATCTCTCTTAGGCAGGAAAGCACGGGCCGCTAAATATATCAACTCTGTTGCTCCATTTCCTACAAGAATGTTCTCCTCTTCAACTTCTAAATATTTACTAATTTGTTTAGTTAACTTTTTGCAATAAGGGTCTGGATACCAGAATATTTCCCTTAAATTATCCTTTATTAGTTCCTCTATTTTAAAATAATTTGCCCAGGGATTCATATTAGCACTGAAATCGATTATCTCTTCCGATGAAAAACCGTACTTTTGAGCAACCTCTCTAATATTTCCTCCATGAGAGTAATTAATGTTTGTCATATTGATGAAGACACTCCTCTATTTTCTCTAATCCTTCCACTATTCTTGGTCCAGGAAGTTCAATTATATCTGCATCGATAATAGCATACACACGGTTATCTTTAACAGCGTTTATTTTTTGCAATTCAGTGTCCTTCATTATCTTTTTCCTAATATCTGCCGATTTTCCACCCATTCCGGAACAAATAATTACATTAGGGTCACGAGCAATTACTGTTTCTTTACTTATTATCTTCCAACCTTCTATATCACCAACAATATTTTTACCTCCAGCTATCCTTATTAACTCATTGGGATATGTTCCTTTACCTGCTGCCCAAAGCTCAGGATACCATACTAAATAAAGAACCTTTACTTTTTCTTGAGGAGAAACCTTTACGTTTCTACTTTTTACCTCCTCCACTCTTTTTTTCATAGATGAGATTATTTTCTTCGCTTCTTCTTCTCGGCCAGTTACTTTCCCCACTAATTGAATATCTTTTAAGATGTCCTCAATATTTTTAGGATTTAAGCCTACTACAATTAGCCCAAGCTTTTTTAAAGTGGTGATACTTTCTTCTTTATTTCCAAAAGATGCTAATACTAAATCTGGCTCTTTAGCCACGATTTTTTCAATATTAGGGGCAGAGTAACTTCCTATTTTATCTACTTTTTTTGCCTGAGGAGGATAATCACAATAATCAGTGACTCCTATTATCTTATCCCTCAGGCCAAGAGCAAAAAGAATTTCTGTATTACTGGGCGATAGGGAGACGATTCTTTGGGGATACTTTTTAATTATCACTTCTTTACCCCAGTCATCAGTTATAGTTATTGTCTCTGCTTTTAGTGGATTCCTCTCCAGTGAAAGAATCGGTTTGTAACTAATCAAGATAAAGATAGCCGCTAATACACTAATTAGTCGATAATTGATTTTCATATAAATATCCTTAATTTTATTATTTTTTAAACAAAAAACCCCGCTCTTCTTCTTTTGAAAAACGGGGTTTTTCTTTTCTTTTGGACTACGATAAAAACCCACAACCTCTCATCTCGCGAAGAAGGGGGTAAGTATATATAAGCAGGTTTTCTGACTCCCGGCTTTTCCCTTATAGGGGTTTTCCTACTTTCTACCCTTCCCGCAAGCAATCATTTTTTAATTTTTCAGCTTTTTATAGAGGGAGATGCAAAGCATCGTCTCCTCAAGAATCTTGATTGCTATGCAGTGGTTTATCTGGATTTCGTACCGGTTACAGCGGCGCGGCCGTGAGGGCTCCTCACCCTCTTCCCTTTAACTCTTACAAGCACTTATATATATCAAACCTTTAACCTTAAAAAACCAAAAATGATTTAAAACAATTTATGTAAATATTCAGTGAACTACGTCCCAAAGGTAATATTTCTCCTACGCAGAGGGAAGATAAAGGGTAAAATTGGTAGCTGCGAGGCTCAGAGCCTGCGTCTCTTCTGCGCAACCTAATCCTCATTAGATGTTACTGCTATTTAGCGGGCTAAAGGTTGTGGCTACCCTCCCTTATCGATCAAACTCGACTGTAAATTTCCTTCTGAGCAGGGTGTTCCCTGAGTATTTACCAATTTATAAATAATATATACTCCATCAAAATTTTTTGTCAACCGAGAGACTTTTGAAAAACTTCCGGAATCCTCTAATCTGTGTAATCTCAATTTTTATCTGTGAAATCAGAGATTTCTGGCTTTTTCAGGAATCTCAACCAAATTTCATTGACAGAGGAGTCTCTTATGATATGGTTGTAATGAATTTGTATTATTGATTTAGCATTAATAACCTCTTAAAGGAGTTAAAAAATAAGAATTGAAACTATCGTAAAGGGTTTGACTTCTCTTTTCTTCCCTGCTGATTGTAAAATATGCGGAAATCCTTTAGAACCCTTAAACCGAAGTTTCATCTGTGGGGATTGTTGGAATAAGGTAAAGTGGTTAAAAGAGCCTTATTGTTTTAAGTGTAGCAAACCTTTCCCTTCGTTAAGAACTTTCCAGGGAGTTTCTTCCCCTCTATGCCAGGAATGTCAAAAAAACCCTCCCTGTTTTAATAGGCTTTTTGCTCCTACTTTATATGAGGGAGTAATGAGGAAAGCTATACATCTTCTTAAGTATAATGCTAAAAAAGGGGTATTACGAGGAATAGAAAAAGTGATAAAAATTTATTTTAATAGCCTTACCTTTCTTTCCTCCGATTTAATAATTCCCATACCCTTACATAAAAAAAGACTAAAACAGAGAGGATTTAACCAGTCAGAACTTTTGGCTTTAATTATAGCTAAATATCTCCATATTAAATTAGTCAATAATAATCTTGAGAGAATTAAACCAACCCCGAGTCAAATTGCTTTAAACAGAAAGGAACGAATAAAGAATATGAAAGGGGCATTTAGACTTAAAAATGAAGAGGAACTTCGAGGAAAAAATATTCTTTTAGTTGACGATGTTTATACCACAGGAACAACTGTTAAAGAAGCATCTAAAACGATTATAAAAGCAAGACCGAAAGAGATTTATGTTTTCGTCTTAGCTCGGGCTATCTAAAGTATAAACGTTTTTTAAGAGCTTATGAAAGTTCTTCTATATATATTGATATATTGCTTGCTGTAGGGAGCGGTCGCAACCGTTCCCTACCTAAAAGAGATTTCGCAGATAAAAATTGAGATTACACAGATTAGAGGCCTCTGAAGGTTTTTTAGAGGCATTCTCTTAAGTCGGTTGACAAAGATATTTTCTATATTAATATTAGGTTATTGAAAAATAGTAACAAAAAACAAAAAAGTAGGAGAAAATAGAGTAATGGAAATTGAAATAAGTGGAATTAATATTGATTTAACTGAGGAAATTGATAAATATATTCGTAAAAAGCTTAAGAAATTAAACAAATATTTTTCAAAGGAACCTTCTACTCGTGTAATATTAAAGGAGAAGGAAGGAAGGTATATAGTCCAAGCAAATGTTGCTGCTAAAGGGATAAGAATTTATGGAGAGGGAGTGGGCCGAGATTTATATACTTCTATAAGAGAAGCTGCAAACAAAGTAATAAAACAGGCAAGAAAGCATAAAGAGAAAATGAAGTCTCCTAAACGTATCAATATATGGAGAAAAAGAGAAATTTTAAATATATCTGAACCATCTTCAAATAAGGTTCAGCCTAAAATAATTCATACTGTCAAGAGGATATCTAACGCTATAAACATAGAAGAAGCAATTAAAGAATTAAGTGAATCAGATGATAAATTTCTCTTTTTTTTAAATAAGAGTACCAACCAAATTAATATAATTCTCAAAAAAGAAGATAAAAGCTTTGAATTAATAGAACCAAAGATATAATTAAAAATAATCTCCAGGGAGGATAAAATGCAGATAAAGAGTTTTTTAGATAAAAAGGCAATTAAGCCAGAATTGGAATCACGGACAAAAGAGGAAGTACTGGAAGAATTAACCGATTTATTAGAAAAGACAGGTAAAATCAGTAATAGAGAAGATTTCCTAAAAGCAATTCGTGAGAGAGAAGATTTAGGAAGCACAGGGATTGGATATAATATAGCTATCCCTCATGCTCGTTCTTTAGGAATTAAATCATTAGTAGGGGCATTTGGTATATCTAAAAAAGGAATAGATTTTGATGCTTTAGACAAAGAACCTGTATATTTATTCTTTATGTTAGGCGCTCCTCAAAATGCGTCTGGAGATTATTTGAAAGCCTTAGCCACTATCTCTCGCTTTTTAAGGCGAAAGAGAGCTCGTCAATCCTTAAAAGAGGCAAAAACAATAGAGGAAATTGAGGAGATCATTAAAAAAGAAGAGAGTTAAAGTCTATCCATTCACTTTACATTAAAGTAAGGAGCCCGAATTGGAAGCTATGCTGTTAGCAGCTGGATTAGGAACGCGATTAAGGCCGCTTACCTATAAAATTCCCAAATCTATAATTCCTGTTATAAATAAGCCTTCTATATCTTATCCCTTAAAATTATTAAAAAAATATGGGATAAATAAGGTAGTAATTAATCTTTATTATAAGATAGAAGAAATAAAAAAGTGTTTAGATGAGAAGGATAAATTTGGTTTGCAAATTAAATATTCAAAGGAAAAGCATCTCCTTGGAACGGCAGGAGGAGTTAAGAAAGTGGAGAGCTGCTTTAAAGAAACTTTTTTTGTCTTAAGCGTTGATGGAATAACCAATCTTGATCTCAATAAAGTGCTAAAATTCCATAAACAGAAAAAAGCTATAGCTACAGTGGTATTAAAAAAGAAGGAAGAGAAGTTTAAATATGGAATTGCTTTACGTGATAAAGAAAATCGAATTACTCAATTTATAGAGAAGCCAGGTTGGGGTGATGTCTTTTCTAATACGGTAAATACAGGTATTTATATCTTTGAACCCGAGGTTCTTTCTTATATTCCTCCGAATAAAGAATATGATTTTGGACGTCAACTTCTTCCTTTTTTAGTGAAAGAGAAAAAAAGAGTTTATGGTTATCTTATGAATGATTATTGGATTGATATGGGGAATTTAGAAGATTATAGAAGAGTACAGATAGATATTCTTAAAGGGAAAACAGGGATAGAAATTAAAGGAAAAGAGGATAGAGAAGGATTATGGTTAGGGGAAAATAATGAGATTTCTCCTTACTCTATAATAGAACCCCCTGTAGTTATAGGAAATAATTGTTGTATAGAAAAAGGAGCAAAAATAAGAAAATTTACTGTATTAGGGGATAGGGTTACTATTAGAAAGGGAGCCTCTTTAGATAGATGCATTCTCTGGAATGATATATTAATAGGTAAAGAAGCAAAATTAAAAGATTGTATTCTTACAGATTTTACTTCTATTCCCCCTGGATTTCTAATGAATGAGGGAGTAGTTATGAAAAAGCAGAACTAGAGGAAAAAACAGGATTAGAGGATTAAAGGATTAGAGGGTTAAAGGGAAAAACAAAACAGTGAGACGTAAACTGGTAGCCGCAGGCTTTAGCCTGCGAAGAGGTGAAGGGTGAGAGTGAAAAGAAGGATTAAAGGATTAAAGGATTAGAGGATTAAAGGGAAAAACAAAACAGTGAGACGTAAACTGGTAGCCGCAGGCTTCAACCTGCGAAGAGGTGAAGGGTGAGAGTGAAAAAGAAGGATTAAAGGATTAAAGAGCTCATTAAAATTCTCCACCTGGGTAGGGGAGGCTTTAGCCTCCCAATCGCTAAAGGGAAAACCAGAAATGCAGAATTGAGAATTGAGAAATAGTGGTTAGAGGCAAAAAGCAGGATTAAAGGAAAAACCAAGAAAAAACAAGAAGAAAGGATTAACTGATGAAAAATGGAAAATATTTGTTTACTTCGGAGTCGGTAACTGAAGGACACCCAGATAAAATCGCTGACCAAATTTCTGATGCTATTCTCGATGCTATTTTAGAAAAAGACCCCCAGGGGAGAGTAGCCTGTGAGACTTTAGTTACTACGGGTCTCATCTTTATAGCTGGGGAGATTACAACAAAGTGTTATGTGGATATTCCAAGAATAGCTCGTCGAACTGTAAAGGAGATAGGCTATACACAGGCAAGTTTTGGATTCGATTATAAAAACTGTTCTGTAATTACTTCTATTCACGAACAATCTCCAGATATTGCTCAAGGAGTAGATAAAGATGGGGCAGGGGACCAGGGGATGATGTTTGGCTATGCCACTATAGAAACTCCTGAATTTATGCCTCTTCCCATAACTTTGGCTCATAAATTGACTCGCAGATTATCCGAAGTAAGAAAAAAGAAGATTTTACCTTACCTTAGGCCTGATGGAAAATCTCAGGTTACTGTAGAATATGAAAATGAAATTCCTAAAAAAGTTAAGACAGTAGTTATTGCTGCTCAACATAGCTCTGATGTAGAAGTGGAAGATATTGAGGATGAAATAATCAAAAAGGTTATTGAACCTTGCATTCCAGAGAAATATAAAGATGAAGGGGTAGAGTATTATATTAACCCAACAGGGGCTTTTAAGATGGGGGGACCACAAGCTGATACTGGTTTAACGGGAAGAAAAATAATTGTGGATACCTATGGAGGGGTAGGCTCTCATGGGGGAGGATGTTTTTCAGGTAAAGACCCTACCAAGGTTGATCGTTCTGGATCTTATATGGCTCGGTATATTGCTAAAAATATAGTTGCTTCAAGTATAGCTCAAAGATGTGAATTACAGTTAGCTTATGTTATTGGAGAAAGTCAGCCCGTATCTCTTATGGTGAACTCTTTTGGAACGAATAAAATCTCTGAGGAAAAAATAAAGGAGTTAATTAGAGATAATTTTGATCTTACTCCTCGGGGAATAATTAAAACACTCGATCTCTTACGGCCTATTTATAAAAAAACTGCTTGTTACGGACATTTTGGCCGTAAGGAAGAGACATTTACCTGGGAGAAGACAGATCTTGCTCAGCATTTAAGAGAACAGGCTGGGTTATAATACTTTTATAATAAAAATTTTAGGAGAATTTATCTATTTCTATTTTTTCTCCTATTTTTGCTTTTAAAGTAGTAGCTGCAGAATTTCTATTTTTATCAATTTCTAAATACCCAGAACTTCCTTTAAGGATGCCGAGTTCGCCTTTTTTTAGCTCAGCAAAAGCTTTCACAAATTTAGTTTTAATCTTTCTACCTTTGTAATGGATAATCAGCTTTTCCCCCAAAGGAAAATTCTTCTTAATGGTGGTGATAATATTACCAAAATTATCAATATAAATTATCGAATTATCTCTTACCTTTAATTTTTTAATGCCCTTAATCTCTTCACCAAAATTTATTGCTTTTTCCCCAAGAGAAATACGGGCAGCTATAGGAGCAAAAAGATCTCTTCCTTGAAATGTAAAGCTACCATCTTTAAATCGAGAGGGATTTATCTTAATTACTCTCCTGATTTTTTCCTTTTCCATTGCTAAGGAGAAAAGGCCATTATCAGGGCCGATAAAGTAAAAATTTTTTGTTTCAATAATCAAACTATGACGAGAGGTTCCTACTCCAGGGTCAATAATAGCAAGGTGAATACTGCTCTTAGGGAAGTATGGATAGACCTGAGAGATTAAAAATGCTCCTTCTATAATGCTATAATTTTTCACATTATGTTTAATATCAATAATTTCAACCTCTTTATTAATAGATAAAATTACCCCTTTCATTTGAGCTACATAGAGATCAGAATGAAAATCTGTAATCAGAGTAATAATTTTCTTCAATAATTTTTCCTTCACTTTCCGAAGTTAACTTAGTTTGGGGAGCAGTTCCCTCTAAGAAAGCAAACCAGAGTGTATTTTTAGATTTGGTAGTGGCTAAAAGCCCTGTTTGCGTATCTATTTTCTTAAATACTATTTTAGGAGGTGCAGTAAAATTTTTTACAGGTTTATCTTCTAAAGCCTTTTTCATAAATTTCACCCACACAGGAATAGCAGCGCTACTGCCCGTTATCTTCTCCCCTAAAGGAGTGGCATTATCATTTCCTATCCATACCCCAGTTACTAAATCTGGAGTAAAACCTATAAACCATGCATCCATAGTTTTATCTGTATTTTCTTTATTTGGCCAGCCTACAGTTCCTGTCTTTCCTCCGCAAGGTCTATCGAAGCCTAACCATCTTATTCTTCTTCCTGTTCCATAATCAACTGCCTTTTTTAATAAATCAATCATTACATAAGAGGTTTGAGGAGAGAGAACTGTCTTTCCTTGAGGAAAATTTTCCTCGAGAATTCTTCCTTCATTATCTTCTATTTTGAGGATAAATATAGGTTCGCATTTTACACCATAATTAGCTATGGTAGCGTATCCGCGCACCATTTCTAAAAGAGTTAAAGAAGAAGTTCCTAAAGTGAGGGTGAGATCATGGTTTAGCTTACTTTGAATTCCTAAACGGTGAGCATAGTCTACTACTCTCTTTATACCTACTTTTTTTAATAATCTTACTGAGGAGACATTGATAGAATGAGCAAACATTTCCCAAAGATAGACTTTACCCCAAAAGTATTTTTCATAATTTTGAGGAGACCATTTATTTTCCCCCTCCAGGATCTCTCCACTTTTTCCTACCCTGGTTCCCTTTTCAAAAGCGATGGGTCCATCAAAAAACGGGGTAACTGGAGTAAATTTTTTTCCATCAATTGCTGCAGTATAAGTAAAAAGTTTAAATGCGGAACCCGTCTGGCGATAAGCTTGAGTAGCTCTGTTAAATTGGGACTCTTCAAAATCTCTTCCTCCTACCATAGCTTTAACAAAACCTGTATGAGGGTTTATAGCTAATAAAGCCCCTTGATATTTATTTTCTTTTAAATAATCTACCAGAGCTTCTTCTGCTGCTTTTTGTGAATCTAAATCTAAAGTAGTATAAATCTTAAGCCCTCCTCTCCAGAAATTTTTATACCCATATTTTTTTTCTACTTTTCGATGAACCCATTCTACAAAATAAGGAGCATAGTAAATATTTCCCTTTCCGCTTTGGTTATTTTCTACTATTTTTATAGCTCTTTCTTTTTCTTTAATTAATTGTTCTTTAGTAATAAATTTCAATTTATACATCATCTCAAGAATGATTTTTGCTCTACGCTGAGTATGTTGAGGATAATTAAGAGGAGAATAATAAGTAGGATTTCTGGGAATAGCAGCCAGGAAAGCAGATTCAGCTAGATTTAAATCCTCCAATTTTTTCCCAAAATAAAAAGAGGAGGCTTCGGCAACCCCATAAACTCCTTTGCCAAAATATATCTGATTAAGATACATAGCAAAGATTTCTTTTTTGCTGTAATTTCTTTCAATTTGAATAGCCAAAACTATCTCTTTTATTTTGCGAACAAGATTTTTCTGAGGTGTAAGAAAAAGGGTCCTGGCTAATTGTTGAGTAATAGTGCTTGCTCCTTGAGCTCGGCTCCAAGTTATTAAATCAATCCACACTGCTTTCAAAATGCGCTTCCAATCTATTCCTCGGTGCTGATAAAATCTCTGGTCCTCAGCAGCAATAAAAGCCTTTTGAAGACAGAGTGGAATGTCTGAAAAAGGAACTACTCTCCGTTTTTCTTTAAAAAATTCTCCTAAAAGCTCTCCTTTAGCTGAGTATACCTTGGTAATTAAACTAGGAGAATATTCTTTCAATTGCTCAATACGAGGAAGTTCAGATAAACCAGCTATAAAATAGCCTCCCGAAATTCCTATTACTATGAATAAAAATATTATAAAAAAGTAGAAAATTATTTTCCCTTTAGACATAAGAAAAACATATTCCTTTCTTTTATTTTTATTTTCTTAAAAACAGAGTAAATATCAGCGTAAGGATTAAACTAACAATGATGCAGGTACTAATAGGAAAGTAAAAACTGAAGTTCCCTCGACGAACAAAAATATCACCAGGTAATCTTCCTAAAAAGGGGATTTTATTCCCCCATAAAAAAAGTACTCCTATGATGAGTATAATTACTCCTAATATAATTAAAGACTTACCTATTAACTCCATTATTTTATGCTCTCCTTTAAGGATATTATATTTACTGTTGAGATAGAGTCAAGCAAATGAGTTGATGAGTGAATGAGTAGATGGGATAAACCCTTTGTCGCTATTTCTTGTAGTTCCTTCATTCATATTTGAACTCAGATTCGGTATCTATTAACTCAGTTGCACAGAAGCGAAGAAGAGGTGAGATGTGAGAGAAAAAGCAGGATTAGAGGATTAGAGAGAAAAAGCAGGATTAGAGGATTAGAGGATTAGAGGATTAAAGGGAAAACCGAAACAGTGAGACGTAAACTGGTAGCCGCAGGCTTCAGCCTGCGAAGAGGTGAAGGGTGAGAGTGAAAAAGAAGGATTAAAGGATTAAAGGGAAAACAAAAAGCAGGATTAGAGGATTAGAGGATTAAAGGGAAAACCGAAACAGTGAGACGTAAACTGGTAGCCGCAGGCTTCAGCCTGCGAAGAAGTGAGATGTGAGAGGAAAAAAGCAGGATTAGAGGATTAGAGAGAAAAAGCAGGATTAAAGGATTAGAGGATTAAAGGATTAGAGGATTAGAGGATTAAAGGGAAAACCGAAACAGTGAGACGTAAACTGGTAGCCGCAGGCTTTAGCCTGCGAAGAGGTGAGATGTGAGAGAGAAAAAGAAGGATTAAAGGATTAAAGGGAAAACAAAAAGCAGGATTAAAGGATTAGAGGATTAGAGGATTAAAGGGAAAACAAAACAGTGAGAAGTGAACTGGTAGCCGCAGGCTTTAGCCTGCGAAGAGGTGAGATGTGAGAGAGAAAAAGAAGGATTAGAGGATTAGAGAGAAAAAGCAGGATTAGAGGATTAGAAAGTACTACCCAAGATAAGGGGAGAGAAAAGCATCAAATTTGCCTTTTATAATAAGGAGAGTATAATTTATTGAGTCAAAAATTAAAAAATGAAAGTGATTAAAACTAAAAATTACTGAATAAATGAAATGGAAGCCTTTCGGAATTTCTGGTTTATTGGTGGGTGGTAAGCCTGTATCTGTTAAAACTCTTTTACTTATGGATAGATTGGGAGTTCGGAGAAGATATCGAGTCTCAACTGTTAGAGAATTTGTGGGCAAAAATTTCACCTCTATACCCGCCTGGGGACAATTAGCTAAAGACAAGCACAATAAAATAGGGGCTTTAATAACAGGCGTACACTTCAGCTTAATAAAGATTGGACAATCTAAACATTTCATACCGTATCTTTTTGTTTCACTGGATGCTTTAAGCAAAAGAGCTCGGCGAAAGTTGCTTATCCCTTTAGATTATGAACTCCTTGAAGAACAAGATATAATTCTAGCAAGAGAAAAGAGAGAAGAACCATATTATGTGGCAAGCGACAAATCAGGTTGGTTTCACTATCCTGGTTGTAAAAGAGCTAAGAAAATCTCTTCAAAAAATAAGATTATATTCCAGACAAGAGAAGAAGCTCTAAGTGCTGGATATAGACCAGGAAAATTATGTAAACCTTAAAGTTAAGTAAAAAGAGGGTAGGGGAGGTAAAAATTAAGTTTATTCTTCATCAAAAGTAATTCTTTCTATGCTATTATTTACAGAAGGAAGAGACTGAAGTTTAGTCTCTTTTTTTGTATTTTCTTCCGGTAATTTATCTTCATAAAATTCTAATAATTCAGAGTGGGCTTTAATTAAAGATTTTAATTTGGTAAGAAAAAGTCTTTTTTGCCTTTTTAGGCTTATTATTTCCTGTTCTAGTTTATTATATTCTTTCTCACCGTTTTCTATTATTTTTTTTGCTCTTAGTTCAGCTTCTTTGATAATTAGCTTGGCTCTTTCGTTGCTACTTTCATTAATTAATTGGGCGCTTCTCTGGGCAGAAATTAAGGCTTCCTCAACCCTATCTTCTTTCTCTTTATATTTTCTTACCTCTTTTTCTAATCTTTCTACTTCCTCAGATAATATTTTATTTCTTTTAAGTAGCTCCTGATAATTTTCTTTTATTTTAATTAAAAACTTATTTACTTCCTGGCGATTATATCCTCTTAAGGAGAGTTTAAAATCATCTTTCAGAATCGTAAAAAGAGCAGGTTTTTTGACATTCTCTTTGTGTATAAGGTTATTATTTTTTAATGCATTATTATTTAAGGTAGACAACTGAATCATCCTTTATATCAATATATTGATCCTATCTTCGGTAAATTTTAAAATTTTCCATTTCATTAGGATAGAGATGATTTAAGAACTTCTTTCCCTCTATTTTAACCTGCTTTAACCCACCAAAATTTTAGACAACCTACTTGTGGGTAGGGGGGCTTTAGTCACCCTTTGTGAAGCAGGAGTTAAAAAGCGATTGGGAGGCTAAAGCCTCCCCTACCCAGGTGGAGAACTTTAATGAGCTCAAGATAGGTTAATAATATTAATTTAACTTATTGATTAATAATAGTATATGCCCAAAAAATGTCAAAAAATCTGAATAGAGATTTCTGACTTTCCAGAAATCTCTAAATAAAGACCCTTTTACTGATAAGTCTGGTGGCTATCTGATTTTTAGCTTCATAGAGCCTGTTTTTTGGCATTTATTTCTCTTAAAGGTAATAAATATTACATCTTGATCATAAATGAGGTGAATGGGCGAATCAAGAAGCTGAGATTCTACGGTGACTAAAGTGACCGCTTCGCCGACAATCATAAGCTACCACCGAATAAATTTGGTAGTATTTTTAATCCTTCCGGGGTAAAGTGTCTTTAATTTTAAAGTAATTGTTAAGAAAAAACTCTAAAATTATTTAATAGCAGCATTTTACATAAAAAATTTTATCCATTGTATAAGGATTGTTTAGCTTTAACTTTCTATTGCTTCATTTTAGAATATTAAAATATTTAAAATTTGTTTTTGAAGAACGAAACTATTATTTGCAAGCAGTTTTAATAGATTACCTCTCTTATATTTTTTTAAGAATCTAATTATGCTTTAAGGTGAATTTTTTGTATTCAACGCTTTGCTTTTTTGGTATTTATACTATTTTTTAGTAAAAAATGATGAAATAATCATACTTTAACCTCTCTTTATTAATATAATGCTTTAAATTTGGTAAAAAAATAGTAAAAATAATATTTATTTTTACTCTATTTTATGTTCCGATAATATATATTATGTTAACCAAAACAAAAAGTAAAAAAAATTAAGTATTCTTAAAAGCATTATTT
>JAGGXI010000059.1 GCA_021163155.1 Candidatus Aerophobota bacterium | reverse complement strand
GTCCCGTGCAGCTAAAGTATAATTAGCAGGCGCTTTACTAATAGCATCCATTACCAGCGTAGCAGGGAGTTTAGCAACCATACTCTTTCTATCTACCTTAGCTCCTGCTCCTTCCAGAATATCCAATACTTTCTCTGAAGGAAATCTAACCCCCACCTCCTCCATTATCTCAAGCGATGCCTCATGAATCTTTTTAATGTCTTCCTTAGTTAAAACATCCATTCTTAAATGTGGATGAATTGGGCGAATCCTCCCTTTTTCACTCAATGCTATAACCTCCTTATAATTTTATACATTCATTTTCAATCTCTCATAATAAATTCTTTCTTAAAATTTTCCCTGGCAAAATATCTCTTTGTTTGCCATTTTCAAGGATTATTTCTCCGTTAATAAAAACATAATCTATTCCTTCTGGATAATCAGGAGGATAATTTTTAAAGGGATAGGAATGAGGATAAAGATTCGTTGATTTATCTTTCATTCTTTCTAAATTAAAGATAGTAAGGTCAGCCCACATTCCTTTCCGAATTATACCTCGATCCCAAAGTCCCAACTTTTGCGCAGGGAAAGAAGTCATTTTTCTGATTGCCTCCTGGAGAGTTAAAAGTTTTTCTTCCCGTACAAATCTCTCTAAAACATAGGGATATTCTCCAAAACAGCAGGGAAAATAGGAAGCATTCTTGGACAAAACTTCCTCTTTAGGACGAACCTGACCATCAGAGCAAATCATCATTAATGGATGCTTCAACAGAGTTCGTATATCATCCAGGTTCATATAGTCAAAAATAGCTTTAATCTCCCCTTTTTCTTCCATAATCAGATTAAAAAATGTATCGAAAGAGGATGCTCTTCTTTCTTTTGCAATCTCTTTAATATTTTTTCCTATAAATGATGTATTTTTTTTGCATTGATAGATAACAATTCGTTCCCAGCGATTATGCTTCAGCAATCCAATGGGGCCAAAACCTGGCAATTTATCTTCTTCAATTTCTCTCTTTATCCTTTCACGTTTTTTGGGATTCTTAATAATAGTGATTGCTTCTTTAATTCCTTTTTCATAAGCCCATTGAGGAAGTGCATGCCAAAGATAAGTTCCAAAATCCGTGTGAGTATCGTTATCTAAAGTAACTTCTATTCCATTTGCTCGTGCTACATCATAAAGTGGAAGAGTTTCATTCAATCGATGCCAGGCACCATATTTAGGACAATTGTGGGAAACCTGGACAGGAATTCCTGCCTTTTCTCCAATTTTAATAGCTTCTTTTAAAGCTTCCACAATAGTTTCTCGCTCTCCACGAATATGAGAAGTATAAATTCCTCCATATTGAGCAACCACCTTGCAGAGCTCAATTAACTCCTCTGTATTAGAGTAGCAGCCAGGGGGATATACTAAACCGGTAGACATACCAAATGCTCCTGCTTCCATTGATTCTGCTAAAAGATCTTTCATCTTATCAAGTTCTTTTTCCGTCGGTAATCTTTTCTCGATTCCCATAACGGACATTCGAAGAGTACCGTGCCCTACTAGTTGAGCAAGATTTAAAGCAATCCCATGTTCTTCCAGAGCGTTTAGATATTCTTCAAAGGAATGCCAGTTCCAAGGAATCTCTCTTGCTAACCTACCATATCTTTCATATTCTTTTTCCAACAACTCTTGATATCTCTCCGAAATAGGTGATAAAGACATCCCGCAATTTCCACCAACTTCTGTTGTAATTCCCTGTCTTACCCGGTTATCTGCACTAGGGTTACTAGGTAAAGTAAGATCTGAATGGGAATGTATGTCTATAAACCCAGGAGAGACATAACTTTCCTCTACATCGAGAACCTTCTTTGCTTCTTGTCTATTTAGTCTTCCTATTTCTACAATTCTTCCATTTTGAATTCCAATGTCGGCCTTAAACCAAGGATTACCAGTTCCATCCACAATTTTTCCATTAATAATAAGTACATCATATAACATAACTGTACCTCCCGATACATAAATTTGTATTATTTACGAAATTAACAGATTATTTTTATCTTGCAATTTTGAGGCATCATATTTTTTTCTTTTCCCTTCCTCTATGTGAAAATCCTTATTTGAGGAAAAGTAACAGTGTTAGTTATTAAACTTAGGTTCTCAAAATTTTTAAAACTCAGGAATATCTAAAAATAGCAATAGTTGCGGAGTTTAAAAAACAGACTCTTTGTCTTGTTCCCAAAACTTTTTCTCAAATAATAAGTTATAACAATTTTGGCTATGCTTTGTATTCCTTTTTATCTATGATTCTCATTCTCTCATCTACGGTATGCACAATTTTTAGATTTTCACTTTTAACCCCCAAAATCTCTTTTTAGTATAAAGCACCGCATAAAATAATCGCCTTATCCCCTTGTCATCTCGTTTCCTACTACAGCTGAAAAATGGGTTAATTGTCTTTTATTTTCTCCATGAAACTATCCCTTACCGAAGTAAAATCTTCTTGCGTCGTAAAATACTCCTTAGAAATATCAGATAAACCCAGAGCTCTCGGTTATATGATTTGACACGGGAACCATAAAACAATTAATGTTTGCCAATTTACCACCACATAATTTTGGTTTCAAAAACAGAAACCTCTATATATTAAGGATCGCGGGCATTTAAAGAGCCAAAAATAGTATTTTATTGTTAACTTTAGGTTTCAAAGAAAAAAATTTAAAATCTTAGAAAAAGTATTTTTTGTCTACTCTTCTTATTAAGGTTTTCTCTTTTGCGATAATAAATGACAGGCAACATAGTGATTCTTATTGAACTTTACTATAGATGGCTCCGCTCTTTTGCAAATATCTTTTGCCTCAAAACACCTTGGATGGAATCTACACCCAGCCGGGATATTCATAGAATCTGGAGGATTTCCCTTCAGAATAATCTTCTTATGCTTCACTCCCGAGGTAGGTCTTGGGATAACAGAAATAAGCGCTTTCGTATATGGATGCTGAGGGTTTGATACGACTTCATCGGTAGGTCCCATTTCTACTATTTTCCCTAAATACATAATAGCAATTCGATCACTAATGAGCCATGCAAGAGACAAATCATGGGTAATAAATAGATAAGTAAGTTTCCTTTTCTTTTTCAATCGAAGCATCATGTAGAGAACTTCGGTACGGACAGAAGAATCAAGCATAGATACAGGCTCATCCGCAACAATAAAATCAGGATTTAGTACTAAAGAACTAGCAATTGATACTCTTTGGCGCTGTCCTCCAGACAATTCATGGGGATACTTGCCAAAGAAACTCTCAGCAGGTGTTAATTCTACTTCCTCCAATATTTGCGTGATAATATCTTTTCCTTCCGAGAAATTCTTGATAAAATTATGGACCTTCAAAGGTTCTGCAATGGTATTAAAGACATTTTTTTTGGGATTCAAAGAACTATAAGGGTCCTGATAAATAATCTGTAATTTACGCCGATAAGAACGAAATTCATTTTTCCCTATCGATAATAAATCGACGCCTGAGTACCTTACTGTCCCAGATGTAGGTTTAATTAATCGAATCATAGCTTTCGCTAGCGTTGTTTTTCCGCATCCTGATTCACCAGCTAAGCAGAAAATCTCTTCCTCTTTTATTTTAAAAGAAACTCCATCAACCGCATGGCTATATTGATGTTTCTTAGAATAGAGACTCTTTAGAAAGCTAGTCCTTACTGGAAACCATACCTTTAAGTTTTTTATTTCAATTTTTACCATTATTATGCTCCGCTCGTTTTTAACCTGTGACAAGCAACAAAATGTTGATCGCAAACTTCGATAAGTCGAGGCTCCTCTTTGACACAGATCTTTAGACTTTGATTACATCGTGGCTCAAACCTACATCCTCTCGATGGATTAATCAGATTTGGAGGTGTACCAAGTATTCCCTTAGATAGTATCCTTGGCCCGTTTATATTTGGAAAAGATCTAAACAACTCTTTGGAGTATGGATGAAGTAAAGAGTCCTCAATATTTGCATATTCCAAAATTTTTCCCCCATATACAACAACAATTTTGTCACACGTCTCTGCTACTACAGATAGATCATGAGTAATTAAAAGTAACGAAAGTTTTTTTTCTTGTTTTAATCTATTAAGAAGTTCGAGAATTTGAGCTTGTACCATGACATCCAGAGCAGTTACAGGTTCATCTGCAATCAATAATTGAGGATCACACACTAAGGCACTTGCGATCATCACTCTTTGTTTCATTCCTCCACTAAACTCATGAGGATATTCGATTAATTTATCAGGAGAGATTCCCACCGAAATTAGCGATTCTTTCGCTTTGTCAAATGCCTCAACTTTTGACATATTCGTGTGTAGAAGGAGTCCCTCAGAAATTTGTTCTCCAATCGTTTTAACTGGGTTAAGACTATTCATAGCGCCTTGAAATACAATCGATATTTCATTTCCCCGAATCTTTCTCATTTCCCTTTCGCTCTTTTGCACTAAATCTTCTCCCTTATAAAAAATATTTCCATCTTCTATATATCCTCGAGGTGGAAGGAGCTTTAAGATGGATAAGGCCAATGTCGTTTTTCCACAGCCACTTTCCCCTACCATTCCTACTGATTCCCCTTTATTAAGTGAGAATTTAACTCCATCTATTGCCCGTAATTTCCCTTTATGAGTCCTATAAAATACTTTTAGATCCCGAATATTAATTATATTCATCCTTCCTTACCTTTCTCTAAGTTTAGGATTGAAACTTTCATCCAATGCATTACCGATCAAAGTGAAGGCTAAAACTGTAATTACAATGGCTACCCCTGGAGGAATGATATACCAATAAGCCCTATAAAGAATCGCTGAACTCTCAAAAGCGTAATGCAAACTCATTCCCCAGCTGATATGTGTAGGATCCCCCAAACCTAAGAAACTAACTGTAACTTCGTAATAAATTGCTGAGCCCATTAGAAGGATAGCATTAGCAAAAACTAACGGCAATACATTTGGTAGAATGTGGAAGATGATAATCCGAAAGTCACTATACCCAAATGCCTTTCCACGTTCTATAAAGGATTTTTCTCTAATACTCAACGTTTGAGATCTTACGATCCGAGCCACTTGTGACCAGAGCAATAACCCGATAACAATAATAATATTCCAAATACTTTGCCCAACAAGTGCTACTAGCACAAGCATTAAGGGAAGTCGGGGAATAGCAAGAAATAAATCTGTAAACCTCATTAAAACTTCACTAATAATACCTTTATAGTAGCCAGACAAGAGGCCAACAATCGACCCTACTGTAGTAGATATCCCTACCGCAATAAAACCTACCATTAAAGAGGCCCTTGTTCCAAAGATAAGGAGGCTAAAGATATCTCGGCCAACTTCATCAGTGCCTAAGAGATGCTCTCGAGAAGGGCCCAAAAATATTGCTGAATAGTTCATTTCATGTGGATTATGAAAAACTATTAGAGAAGGAAAACAAGCAAAAAATACTTCAACGAGAATTATTGTTAACCCAATTATGCCTTTGATATTCAACCTAATGCGGAATTTCATATCACCACCTCATTAGATAGTCTCTTTACTTTAACTTCACTCTAGGATCAAAATACGGATAAAGGATGTCCGCCATAAAATTCACCAGAACAACAGCTATTGCAACCACCAAGAAGGTACCTTGAAGGACAGGATAATCACGGGTCATAATTGAATCATACATTAAACGCCCTACTCCAGGCCAGCTAAAAACTGTTTCCACTTGAATTGCCCCGCCTACTATGAGTCCAAAATTTATTGCAATTAATGTAATCATTGGAAGCATTGCATTAGGAACAGCGTGATTTCTCAGGATATAAAAATCTCCAAAACCCTTTGATTTAGCCGTAGTAATATAATCCTCCGTAAGAACCTCACTTAAAGTACCTCTCATAATCAACGTATATTCGCCAACTAAGACAATACTTTCAGTAACAAGAGGGAGAATCATATGGTATAATACATCTTTTATCTGCTGGAAGATAGATAAATATTCGCTACCTACACTCGTCATACCGGAAATGGGAAATATGTTTATGAAAACAATAATTAGAACTATCCCAAGCCAAAACGCAGGAAGAGACCAACAAATAAGGACAAAACTTAGAATTGATGTATCAATCTTGGTTCCACGTTTCCAAGCTGCAATCACCCCCAGCAAATTCCCGATTATCACAGCAAGTAGCACGGCCGGAACAAGTAGAATTAGTGTATTAAATAATCGTTTCGTGACAATCCCTAAGACTGGTTCTCGATAAAGAAACGATTTTCCCCAATCTCCCTTTACTAAATTACTCAAATAAATAAAATACTGGCCATAAAGCGGTTTATCTAAGCCGAAATTGCTAGCAAGTTTTTTCTGAGCCTCAGCTGTTATTCTTGGATCAAAGAATAAAAGCCTGACCGGGTCTCCTGGAATCATACGAAATAGCACAAAATTAACCGTTACAATTGTCCAAATAAGTAGGATAATAATTATGATACGTTTAATTAAATATTCTCTCACACCAACCTCTCATATTAATAGAAATCCTTTTTGATTTCACAAGAATTGATTTCACAAGAATTACCTTTTTCCGGAGGAAACAAATAACAGAAGAACTTTTTTACAAAAGAATCATTTCATCTCATAACCTTATAGAAATATTAGGATGTTTTATTTATATACTCATTTTATACTCATCCTACAAGGGATTCATTACAACTCCTCCCTGTTAAATTGTTCCCTCCGTTTTTTTTACCTTATTTCTTTATTTGATGAACATTCCGGAGACTATAGGCATTTAGCATGCTCATTATCCCGTTAGGCATATTCACAAAACCTGTGAACCGATCGCTACGATAAGCTCCAATTACCTTCATATAATACAAGACCGTTGCTCCTGCATTTTCATATACAACTTCCTGCATTCGGTAAACAATCTCTTGTCGCTTCGCAGGATCAAGAGTACATATTTGTTTATCGTACAAGGACTCATATTCTGGATTAACCCAGCCGGAATCATTCCACATCTGAATTTGTTTTTCTCGCAAAATATTTAAGGAAAAGTTGGGATCGGGACGAGCACTGAATCCCCAAAGGAACATATCTTGTTCGTAATTGGGGTAAATATAACTACAGATTGTTCCACCATCTGCCGACTGTAAATGGAGCTTCACTCCGATTTCCTTCCACCAATCACGTATTTTTTCCGCAGTTCTCATCTCTTCAGGCCATCTAGATAACACGAGCAAAGTGTATTCCAACTTCGTCCCATCAGAGCTTTCTCGAACCCCATCACCATCCCGATCCTTATACCCTGCCTTCTCTAGTATTTCACGTGCCATACCTAAATCAAATTTGTAGGGTTTTAAATTGTTATTAAACCAGAATGGCGTAGCCTTCGATACAATTGAAACACCTGGAGAAGCATAACCTAAGTGTATTAACTTTATAAGAAGATCACGATCAATTGCATGGTTTAGAGCCAAACGAACTTGAACATCTCGAAGCGTGGGGTTTTGTTTACCAAAAGTTGAGCTATTGATTGATATCCAACGATAGTAAAGCCTTTCTGCTGCTACTGTTTTTATGTTAGGTAACTGTGCTAAAGTTTTTATAGACTTTTCCGGAACTTCCCATGGAATAACATCAATCTCGCCCTTCTTTAAAGCAAGCAACATAGTATTTATATTAGCATAATATTTAAAAACGACTTTATCTATATATGGTCTTCCCTGCCAATATTCTGTATTTGTTTCATAAACAGCCATATTTTTCTTCTCCCACTTCACGAATTTAAACGGACCCGAACCGATAGGATGAGGATTTGGGTATTTTAGTGCCTCTTCGCCTGAAATTTTTTCCCATTTGTGTTTTGGTACAATGTAGAGTCCTTGAAAATCGGATAAAACGCTAGCAATTAGTTTTGTATAATAAACTTTAATAGTGTATCTATCAAGAACTTCTACCTTATCAATATTCTCCACAAAAGGAAGTCTAACAGGCAATTTATTATCTTTTACATACTCAATGGTAAATTTAACATCCTCCGCAGTGAGAGGTTCACCATCATGCCATTTTGCATTATGCACTAACCAGAATGTCCATTGCAGACCATCTTCACTTTTCTCCCATTTTTTCGCAAGCCATGGAACAGGCTCTAAATTCTTACCATAACCCAATAGGGTATCGTATAGTAATTCTCTGAAGACTAAATCCCCTTGTACTGTCACAGTAGCTAAAGGATTTAACGTATCCTGTTCTTGAAGCCAACCAACAATCAACGTACCCCCATCTTGAACCGTTTCACTTGCTTCAAGCTTTGCTGCTAACAACAAAGCAAACGCCAGCATTACAACAATAATTTTCTTATACACTTCTTTTTTACCCCCTTTTGTATTATGAATAATTTAAAATGGTTTAAAACTGAATTCCTATGATCACCTCCTCTCAACCTTTTAAGTTAGAGAAGCAGCAAGCTTTTTGGCTAATTCTACTGCGGTAATAGCATCTTCGCCATAGGCATCAGCACCTATTTCTGTAGCCCATCTGTTTGTGACCGCCGCTCCACCAACCATTACTTTTACATCTTGGCGCTCTTTTGCTTCTTCTAGGGCCTCAATAACTTTTTTTTGGTTTGGCATAGTAGTTGTTAAAAGGGCAGATAATCCTAAAATATCTGGTTTCACTTCTTTAACTGTATCCAAAAATTTCTTTATAGAAACGTTTACACCCAAATCAACCACCTCAAAACCTGTAGCTACCAGCATTGAGCCAACGATACTTTTACCTATATCATGAATATCCCCCTCCACAGTGCCTAAGACTACTCGTCCTAATATTTTTCTCTCGGTTTTTTGCTCTTTTAGTACCGGGTCTAATATCTTCAAAGCAGTTTTCATAGCTTCACCAGCAGCGACTAACTCTGGAAGAAAATATTCACCAGTTTGATACAATCTACCTACTTCATCCATCCCTTTAACATATCCTTTATTAATTGCTGCTATAGGATCTATTTGAACTTCAAGTGCTTTTTTAGCTAATTCTCCAGCTTCTTCAATTTCTCCTTGTAATACGGACTGAAACATTTTTTCATAAAATTCTCGCTTTTCCATTAGTAGTTAATCCTCCTTTATTTAATCAACTCTTTTTCCGCTGCCTTAATAATTCTTTTCAATTCCTTTTGCATATAAGGTTCTAAAGGTGTTGGCTTATGATTAGCTAATATCCATTTAGCCTTTTCTGTAGCTTTATGGAAAGCTCCTTTCTTTCCACCCTTTTCCCAGACATCATATGGAGTGCGGTCAAAAACCGTTGGCTGCCAAATTTCTCGCATATGCTTACGAGTATGCTTCTCAGTGAGGAAATTTCCCCCTACTCCTACTTTTTTAATTACATCTACTGCCAGGGTTTCTTCATTTACCTTAATTCCCTCTGCAATTTTCTTAATTATTCCGTAAATTTCACAGTCCATAATTAACTGTTGAAAAGATAAAATCTTAGAGCCATTAAGCATTCCTGCACCTGTTAATATAGCAGTATGAGTTAATACAGGCATTAAGCCAGCAAAACTATTGTCTACTCCTGCCTGCCAATCTGGTTCTTTAGCTCCTGTAGCAAATGCACCCATAGAAAGAGGAATATTATAAAACTCACAAATCTGATTAAAAGCTATAGCTAACAAATGGTCTTCCGGCCCTCCACCAGTATAGCCTCCTGTATGTAAATCAATTGCTGTAGGAGCGGCAGCAAAAAATATAGGTGATCCTGGATAAGCTATTTGCATCAATACTAAAGGAGCAAGGCTATCAATTGTAGTCATTACTAAATTACCAGCAAGGGTTGCTGGAGCAGT
>JAGGXI010000031.1 GCA_021163155.1 Candidatus Aerophobota bacterium | reverse complement strand
ATCAATACTCAAGGAGTATCAATTTTACTGGTAGAGCAGAATGCCCGTAAGGCTCTCGGAATTGCTAACAGAGGCTATATTTTTAAAACTGGACGGGTTGCTCTTAAAGGTACTGCTGATAAATTACGAGCAGATGACCGTGTTCGGCAAGCCTATCTGGGAGGGGAAAAATTTTAGTAAAGGGTTTATTATCCCGGAGAGAGTGGTAGAGAACGGTTGCGACCGTTCTCTTATAGAAAAATTTTTTAAAAAATGGAGGTTAAAATGTTTCTTTATGAATATGAATTAGGTAAAGCTAGTGATATACTTACAAGAGATCTTTTTAAATTAAAACAGGGAGAGACTTTTGTTATAACAGCGGATACAGAAAGCGACCCTCGAGTTGTAGATGCTACCGCAAGTGCTGCATTTGCTGTTGGTGCAAAACCGATGGTAATCTGGTTGGCATCACCTTTGGGTGTAGGGAAAGCTGCAGACCCTATGCTTCCTGTAGAAGCGCTCACGGCAGTATTGAAAGAGACAGATGCCTGGGTAGAATTTAATAATCAATGGTTGCTTTATTCAACACCATATGATATTGCTGTGAAAGAGAACAAGAAACTTCGACATATGTGTCTTGTAGGAATGAATGCTGATATGATGACGAGGTGCATTGGTCGAGTTGATTATCCAACACTAAAGGAATTTATGGAAAAAATTACAGAGATGACTAAGAATGCTAAACATATTCGTATGACTACACCTGCTGGCGAAGATGTGGAGTTCGATAATGCTAAAATTGAGGGCAGAAAACCTGACCCAACTCATCCTTTTACTGCCAGTCTTGGATATGCTGGTGTGCCTGGATCGCATATGATGGCCGGTCAAATTGGATGGGCACCTGCTCTTGAGTCAGTTAATGGGACAATAGTCTTTGATGGTTCACTTGTTCCACCGTGTGGTAAGCTTGAAGAGCTGGTTCGCCTGACAATCAAGTCAGGAGAGATTACCAAAGTTGAGGGTGGGAAGCAAGCTGTAGAATTTGAGGCTTGGTTGAAGAGTTTCAACCATCCACGTATGCTTAAATTAGCACATGTCTGTTACGGTTTTAATCCAGGTGCCAGACTCACTGGAGATATATTAGAAGATGAGAGAGTTTGGGGCTGTACTGAATGGGGTATTGGTAATGTTGGTGCTATATTAATTGAACCAAACGGAATACAGGCGCCCTCACATACTGATGGGATATGTTTGAATACATCTGTATGGTTGGATGGAAAGAAGATTATGGACGAGGGGAAAATGGTTGAGTCAGACCTTATAAAACTTGCTCAGAAACTCGGGAAAGATTAGGTAGATTAATGGAGACATAAGAAAAATGACTTAAATCATAATAACAACTTTATCGTGAACAGTATACCAGGAGGGACTAATGAGCAAAGAATTAGTTGATATCTTCTTTAAGATGGTTCGAGTTAGTAGTGAGTCAGGCGAGGAAGAGGAATTCATTGCATACCTAAAAGACCTTTTCGCAAAGGAACTTAAAGCAGAATGTATCACTGATAGTTATGGCAATCTTATAGCAAAGATTTCTGCCAAAAATACTACTTGTACAGAACCTGTTTTCTTTGGTGTTCATGCTGACACAGTTAAGCCGGGCAAGAATATTGAACCTGTTTTAAAAGATGGGATAATCCGCTCCAAAGGAGAAACAATTTTAGGTGCAGATGATAAGGCTGGTATTGCAGAACTCTTTGAAGCAATCAGAACAGCTGATCAGCATCCCCCTTTGGAGATTGTAGTTTCAAAACAAGAAGAAGTTGGGCTTCTTGGCTCTAAAAATCTCGACGCTTCTTTACTTAAATCAAAGATTGGATTTGTAGTCGATATGGATACCCTTGAGGATATTGTTATTGGTGGACCATCCTATATGACTATTAATGTAGATATTACAGGAAAGGCAGCTCATGCCGGGATGGAACCAGAAAAGGGTATATCATCAATTAAAGCTGCATCATACGCAATTTCAATGTTGAAAGAAGGTTGGATTGATGAGGAGACAACTGTAAATGTTGGGATTATTAAAGGTGGTCAAGTGCTCAATGCTGTTCCAGAGAAAACAAATGTCAAGGTTGAATGTCGAAGTCAATCTCATGAGAAATGTCTTCGCCAGAGCAATTTAATTAAAGAGGTGTTTCTCACTGCGGCTAAGTCTATAGGAGCTCGAGCAGAGGTTAAAATGGACCTGACAATAAAAGCTTCCCACATTTCAGAGGATGCCAAAATGGTGAAAGTAGCCAAAAGAGCAGTGAGTAGTGTAGGTTTAAAACCAAAGGTAGAAGTTATCTGTGGAGGAACCGATGCCTCCAATTACAATGAAAAGGGCATCGAGACAGTAGTTATAGGGATGGGAGCCAAGGGGGAACATACTAAAGAGGAGAATATAGCTGTAAAAGATATGGTAAAAGGAAGAGATATAATTCATCATATCTTCAAGGAATTAAGTTAGGAAGGAATAGGAATGAGAGTCTTTGAGGTAATTAAAGGACGACGAAGTATTCGAAAATTTGAAGATCGTTCAATAGAAAAAGAGATTTTACAGAAGCTTGTAGAGGCAGGTATCTGGGCTCCTACAGGAGGAAATGCACAGACATGGGTATTTATAATTGTTACCGATCGCGGTAGGATTCAAAAGATAAAAGCAGTGAGTCCAGGAATATTAGGGACACCTAATGCTTTAATTGTGGTCTGCCAGGATAAGGAACTTGTTTATAAAAAAGGGGGAGAGCTTGGTAGAGATACGTTGTCTATAATGGATGCTGCTATGGCCAGCCAAAATATTATGCTACAAGCTTATGATGAGGGGCTCGGCTTCTGCCCAGTTTTGTCTTTTCATAAAAGGGGAGTACAGATATTACTTAATCTTCCGGAGCGGATTGTGCCAGAATTGTTAATCTCCTTAGGTTACCCAGCAGAGTCTCCAAAGCCTCCAAAAAGAAAGTTTAAAGAGGTTTACTTCTTTGAGGAGTATAAAAGCACAAATGGAAAATAAATTGAAAAAGGAAATATTTGAACTACTGTGTTATATAATAGTAAGTGCAAGAAACCTGCATCAGGAACCAAGGATATACGGTCCATTTAGATTGGTAGATACTGCCAATAAATTAATAGAGATTTTAGAAAAAAATGGGATTCATGACGAATTCATCTCTCAAGTGAGAACTATAATTGAGGCTAATAAGTATAAGATGATGACAGATGAAGAGGGATTTGTAGCATTCCTGGACGATCTGGTCCTAAAGATGGTTGGAAGATTAAAGGAGGCTGGATAAGGTGAATATAAAGTATATAGATTGGATATCTACTTCGTTAGATAGTGATAAGTTTTAAAGTATTTACTGGATTAAGATATATTTAAGGAAGGAGGCGATGAGTATATAGAAAATAGCAAATTGCTCCCTTGGTTAAAATAGCTCATTTATAAGGAGGATGTAATGAGTAAAATAATGAAGATTTTATTGATTAGTTTATGCCTAATTGGAGTATTGAGTTTAGGAGTTGCGGGAGCGGCTGAAAGGCCTCTCAGAATTACATGGGCTTGGCCCACATATATCGACCCTGCAGTAGGCTCTGATTTTTCAAGCTCGGTTGCTTTAGTTAATCTATACGATACTCTTGTCTATCCTGATGTTAAAGGAGACGCTCAACCTAATGTTGCAAAGAGCTGGGAGACATCAGCCGATGGACTAACCTGGACATTTCATCTGCGTCCAGGGATTAAGTTTCATGATGGTACTGAATTAACAGCAGAGGATGTTAAGTTTAGTATGAATAGGTTAACAACCATTGGAGAGGGTTATGGTTTCTTATTTGTAGGAAAAATTGTTAGTATCGATGTCCCGGATAGACATACTATAGTTTTTCATTTTAAGGAGCCATTTGGACCATTTCTTACAACTTTATATAGGCTTTATATTGTAAATAAGAATGTGGTTATGGCCAATATCAAAAAACCCGGACCTTATGGTGATATGGGTGATTATGGTAAAGAGTACCTTCTTACTCATGATGCTGGCTCCGGACCCTATATGGTGAAAAAGTTTCCGCTTGAAGAATACTTACTTATGGTTATAAATCCGAACTACTGGCAGCAAATTGACCTGAATGCTCCTGATGAGTTTAAGATGATCGGAACAACAGAGCCAGTAACAGTTAGAACAATGATATCACGTAGAGAACTTGAAATCACAGACCAGTGGCAATCACTTGAGGCACTTACGGCATTGGATAAGATTAAAGGCGTAGATATTGCGGGATTTTTCCCAGGAACCGAATTCTATTATATGATGCATACCAAAAAATCTCCAACCGATGATATCCACTTCCGAAAGGCTATAGCCTGGACTATGGATTACAAGACTGTCGTGGATAAGTTATTCCCTGGTTGTATCCAGTCAAAGGGCCCGGTTCCTCAGACACTCCCTGGTGCTGACCCTACAGTATTCCAATACTATCGAGACTTAAATAAAGCAAAGGCGGAATTAAAACGGTCCAAATACTACGGTCAATTAGATAAGTATCCTGTTACTGTTCACTGGTGCGCTGAGGTGCCTGATGAGGAGAAGGTAGCGCTTTTATTTATGTCTAACATGGCCGATATCGGAATAAATGTTAAAGTAGTGAAGACTCCCTGGATGTCAATGATAGAGGAATGTGCAACAGAAGAGACAAGCCCAAATATTGTGACAATATTTGATTCTGCCCACTATCCAGAAGCCGCGTCCTTGCTTGAGTCGCGATACAAGTCCGAGTCAGCTGCCACATGGGAACAGAACGAATGGTTGCTTGATCCCGAACTCGACACAATGATTGATGATGCCATTAAGACTGTCGATAGAGAAGAAAGATTTGTCAAATATGGCAAGATACAGCACTATATTACAGACCTTTGTCCTACTCTCTTCTTATTTGACCAGGTGGAGAAACATGCCTATCAGGCAACCTATGTAGATTGGCCTACAGCTAAGGGAGAGGTTATCCCTGTTATGGGTTATAACTTTGCTGCGCGTTTCATTAAAGTATATCCAGATAAACGAAGCGAACTGTTAAAGTAAAAGGAGGTAAAGGGAGGAGTTTAATAGACTCCTCCCTACCCAAATATGAGAACTATAATATTTATAGCAAAACGATTAGTATACTCTGTGTTTGTCTTAATAGGGCTCTCCATTCTCATATTTACTATTGCTCGTGTAATGCCGGGTCATCCAGCAAGAATGGCTTTAGGATCAAGAGCCCCCGATTGGGCTGTGGAGAGACTAAGAGAAGAGATGCATCTTAATGAATCTCTTTATGTTCAATACTACTATTGGGCTAAGGATGCTCTACATGGTGATTTTGGAGTTTCTCTGGTTACCCGACGTGGTGTTGCCAACGATATTAGAGAGTTCTTTCCTGCAAGTTTAGAGCTTACCCTCTATGCCGGAATTTTTATGGGGATCATGGGAATCATACTTGGCACAATTTCTGGATGGTACAATAATACATGGATAGATAATTTAGTACGGATAATTTCTTATATAGGAATTGTCACTCCCTCTTTTGTATTTGCTATTTTTTTTGTGTTAATCTTTGGCTATGTTTTAGAAATTTTTCCTACAATGGGTAGACTTACCCCAGGTGTGGTACATCCTCCTCTTATAACAAAGATGATTACGTTTGATGCATTAATTACAGGCCATTTTGCTGTATTTTTTGATGCCCTAAAGCACCTTTTTTTACCAGCGGTTAGCTTAGCTATGGGAGGAATGGCTCAAGAAGCAAGAATTACTCGCTCGGCTTTAACTGATAATGTGAATAAAGACTATATTGCATCTGAGCGGTCATGTGGTATACCTGAACGAACTATTATGTTTAAGTATCTTTTAAAACCATCGTTTATCCCAACTATATCCATATACGGGTTGGATTTCGCCTCTCTTTTAGGTAACGCCTTTTTAATTGAGTTAATCTTTAATTGGCCCGGGCTCTCACGCTATGGGATGAATGCAATGTTGCGAAAAGACCTTAACGCTATGACAGCTGTAATCCTCGTGTTTGGGTTAGTTTTCATAATTGTTAATATCATTGTAGATTTAATTGTTGGCTATCTTGACCCCAGGATTCGCCTAGGAGCAGAAAGGACTCAATAAAATGCAAAAAGACTCCCGTAGGAAAGAAGGACTGTTCAGAAAATGGGAAGATATCCGAAGGTATTGGTATAAATTTTCACGTAATTCTCTTTCTATTATAGGGCTGGTAGTGGTTTGTATTATTTTATTTGCTGCCATATTTGCTCCTTATATCTCTCCATATCCTAAGTCAGCTGGTAAATTTATAAACTTTTATGAAGCAAGTCAACCACCAAATTCAGCTCATTTATGCGGAACAGATGTATTCGGTCGAGATGTTTTAACGCGTGTCTTTTTTGGTTACAGATTCTCCTTGATGATGGGAATAGTTGTCCTGGCATTGGTTGTCCCTGTAGGTGTGGCTCTTGGATTAATAGCTGGATACTATAGAGGCAGCTGGTTAGATACAATAATTATGCGAATTACTGATATTTTTGTTGCTGTTCCACCTTTAATATTAGCTTTAGCAGTCTGTTCTGTTTTAACTCCTGGTATATTCCATGCTATGATGGCGGTTTCTTTGATGTGGTGGCCATGGTATACAAGGATGGTATATGGAATTGCCTCTTCTCTTAAAGGCGAGTTTTTTGTTCAGGCAGCAGAGGTGGGAGGCGCAAGTAGAGGTCATATACTATTCAAGGAAATTCTCCCCAATTGTATAGCACCTATTTTTACTAAAATGAGCCTGGATATGGGTTGGGTGATTCTAATCGGAGCGAGTTTAAGCTTCGTAGGACTTGGTGTTCAGCCACCTACCCCTGATTTAGGGAGTATGGTTGCCGATGGCTCCAAATATCTGCCTGACCAATGGTGGATAGCAGTATTTCCTGCCTTTGCTATCATGTTGGTTGTATTAGCTTTCAACCTTTTAGGAGATGGAATTCGTGATATGCTTGGAGCAAAAGGGGGATAAACTCTATGGCTAAACCGTTACTTGAAATTAAAGATATGTATGTATGGTTTAAAGTTTTTGGAGGGATACTTAAAGTATTAGATGGGGTAAATTTTATCGTCTATCCCGGTGAGAAGGTAGGTTTAGTTGGGGAGATGGGTTGCGGAAAGACAACCACGATGAAAGCCATAATGAGGATACTTCCTATGCCGCCGGCAGTAATTCCCAGGGGAGAAATCTTATTTAAGGGCCAGGATATTCTAAAGATGAAACAAGTAAAACTCCAACATCTCAGGAAAAAGGAGATTTCTATGATATTTCAAGACCCCACAGCCGCTCTCAATCCTGTTTTTACAATAGGCACTCAACTTCAGGATACTATTAGATTTGCGGAGAAGTCGGGGAAGAATACGGAAAAAGAGGGTATCAGAACACGTGCAATACAGGTATTAAAGGAGGTTTCACTACCAGACCCGGAGAGAGTGCTCCAAAACTATCCTCTTCAACTCTCTGGAGGTATGCGCCAGAGAGTTTGTATCTCTATGGCTCTTGTAAGTACCAATGAACTACTTATTGCTGATGAGCCTGGGACATCTCTTGATGTAACAATAAAAGACCAAATTCTAAGACTATTAAAAGAATTGGCAGAGAAAAGGAATACATCAATTATTTTAATTAGTCATGCCTTAGGGGCAGTTAGGGGTATGACAGATAGACTCTATGTTATGTATGCTGGTTCTATGGTAGAGGTGGCGAAGACAAAAGAACTCTTTGCTCATCCATTGCATCCATATTCTCAAGGCTTATTAGCCGCTACTCCCAGACTAACTGGTGGGGGAATAGGAGAGGGGATTGATGGTCGTATTCCTGAATATATTAATCCACCAACAGGTTGTCGGTTTCATCCAAGATGTAAGCAGGCAATGCCCATATGCAAGGATAAAAAACCGCCCTTCTTTAAGGTCGGTAAGGACCACGAAGTTGCTTGTTTTTTATTTCAAAATCATAGGTGATTATATTGACAAATAACATATTAACTATAGAACAGCTTAAAAAACATTTTGTCACCCGTCAGGGAATTGTTAAAGCAGTGGATGGGATTAGTTTTTCTGTAAAAGAGGGTGAGACATTTGGTCTTGTAGGTGAGTCTGGCTCAGGAAAGAGTACAGTAGCCTATACGGTGATTGGAATGTATAAACCTACCAAAGGAAAGGTTCTATATAGAGGAAAGAATATTAGCCAGGAGAGTAAAAAACGTTCTCAAGCACTAAAAAAGGAAATACGGATTGTTTTTCAAGACCCTGGTACTTCTTTAAATCCTGCAAGAAGTATTAGACAGATATTAGAACTACCACTTAAAATACATAACCTTAGTAGAAACCATAAAGACATAGTTAATAAAATTGAAGAGCTCCTTAAAATGGTTCAGCTACCAGTAGATTATATTTACAAATACCCCTTGATGATTGGAGGCGGAGAAAAACAGATGGTAGCAATTGCCAGAGCTTTAGCCACGAATCCTTCCTTTGTTCTGTTGGATGAGCCTACATCAGCTCTTGATGTCTCAGTGCAGGCAAAGATTATTAATATGTTGATTCAATTTCAAAAGAAGTTCAATTTGTCGTATCTCTTTATTACTCATGATTTAAGTTTAATGAGGAATGTAGCCTCACGAGTTGCTATTATGTACCTTGGGAAAATTTGCGAGATAGCACCAGCCTCAGAGTTTTTTAAGAATCCACTCCATCCTTATACACAAATGCTTCTCTCTTCTATTTCAGTAATTTCTGATGAAGAAGAGGCGCTTAAACCAAAGAAGATAATATCTAAAGGAGAAATTCCAAGTCCGGTAAACGTTCCTCCTGGCTGTAGTTTCCATTTGCGTTGTCCTAATAAAATGGACATCTGCTCACGGGAGGACCCGGTTATGGTAGAAGTGAGTAAAGGTCATACTGTTAGATGCCATCTTTATACAAATACTCACGTGTAAATGGGTAAATGAGTAAATGGGGAAAAAGCAGGATTAGAGGATTAAAGGATTAAAGGATTAGAGGATTAAAGGGAAAAGAAAAAGAGGAAAAGAGAAGAAAAAGAGAAGATAGGGAAAAAGCAGGATTAGAGGATTAAAGGATTAGAGGATTAAAGGGAAAAGAAAAAGAGGAAAAGAGAAGATAGGGAAATATAGGTGAAGGAGCTGCAAGAAATAGTACTAAAAAGTTTTATCCCATCAACTCATTATCCCATCATCCCATTTACTTGCTGAGGAAATGAGTGAATGAGTAATAATTTAAGAAAACTACACTATTACACAACTACACTATTACACAAGGAGGTAAAGAAAATGGGAAGCCGTATTCTCTGGATTAATCCAGCAAGTGAGGTGGCTGCCTTTGATAAGCCAATTGCAGAGTTTATTAATACAGCAAAACGAGTGGATACACAGGTAGATGTAGTTTCTCTCAAGCGAGGGCCAATGCATCTTGAGTACTACTATTATGAGGCATTGGTCCTTAGCGATACATTAAACCGGGTTAAAAGGGCAGAAAAGGAAGGCTACGATGCTGCAATAATTGGATGTTTTTATGACCCGGGTCTTCGAGAGGCAAGGGAGATTACTGATCGAATTGTAATCGCTGCCCCAGCTGAAGCAAGTATGTTAATTGCCGCTGGCCTAGGTCATCGGTTCTCAATTATCGTTGGACGGAATAAGTGGATTCCCCAAATGTATGAAAATGTTGTTAAGTACGGCCTTATTAGTCGTTTAGCATCATTTGAGTCAGTTGATTTAGGAGTATATGATTTTCAAAAGGATAAGTCAGAGACTGCACGGCGAATACGTAAAGCAGCAGAGCGGGCAGTTCATGAAAAACTTGCTGAGGTAATTATCCTTGGCTGCACCATGGAATTTGGTTTTTATAAAAAGCTTCAAGAAGAACTTAATATCCCTGTGATAGATGCTATATTAGCTCCCCTTAAATATGCTGAGTTTATGGTTGAGCTTCGCAAGAACTTCGGCTGGGGCCATAGTAAAATCTGTGGCTATGAATCTCCACCAATTTCTGAGATTAAGGAATGGAAATTATCTAATCAATACCCTGAGATGAAGGGATTGTGGTAATATTCTAGTTTGATAGGAGAGTTGTATGGAAGGTAATTACAGAATAGGATTTGATGTTGGAGGAACATTTACTGATGGAGTTCTTGTTTCAGGCGAGAGTGTCCTTGCCAAAGCAAAAGCTTTAACAACAGAAGATGTAACCAGCGGAATCATTGTTGTATTGGATAAGATTTTAAAAGAGAGTGCCATTGATTCAGCAAAGATCAAGATGGTGTCATTTGGGACTACTCATACAACAAATGCTATTATTGAGCGCCGTAATTTAAGTAAAGTAGGTGTCTTTCGCCTGGGAGCACCGGCAACTACTGCTATCCCACCACTTACTGGATGGCCAGATGACTTGAAGAAGGCTCTGGGTGGGATGGAGAATGTGCATATTATTAGAGGAGGGTCGGAGTATGATGGGCAAGATATTGTTCCTCTGGATGAGAAGGCAATTGCTTTAGCTTGTAGAGAGATGAAAGGGAAAATTAATTCAGTGGCGATTATTGGGGTTTTCTCTCCGATTATCTCCAAACATGAGGAACGAGCAGCAGAGATTGTGCGGGAGGTCCTCGGTGAAGATATCTCTATCACTCTTTCTAATCGCATCGCGTCTATTTCAATTTTAGAGAGAGAAAACTCAACGATTCTTAATGCCGCTGTGATTTCTGTGATGCGTCAGGCAGTGAGTTCTCTTAAAGAAGCAATCGATAAACGTGGAATTAATGCTAATCTTTTTATTGTGCAAAATGATGGGAGCGTGATGGCTGCAGATTATGCCAGCGAGTATCCAATTTTTACTGTAGCCTCTGGTCCTGCGGCCAGTGTTCGTGGAGCAGTCTATTTATCTGGAATTAAGGATGGAATAGTTGTTGATATTGGCGGGACCTCAACTGATTTTGCCTACATTGTTAAGGGGTTTCCTCGCGAATCGTCAATTACAGTCAACATTGGCGGTGTGAAGACAAATATCCGCTGTCCTGATCTTTTATCAATTGCTCTTGGTGGTGGAACGCTCATTAAATATGATGGTGTCACAGTTGGCGGTCTTGGTCCGGAGAGCGTTGGATATAACCTTGTACGGCTTGCCCGCTCCTTTGGTGGCCCTCTCCTTACTGTGCATGATATTGCTGTTGCTACCGGCATCCTTAATCAAAAATTCGATATCTTTGATACAGATTACTGCACAGATACCTCAAGGGTTGATTCTCTTTCCCCTGCCCTTGTGCAGAATGCCTTTGCCAAAATTAAGAAGAGATTAGAGGAATCAATTGATAATATGAAAACAAGTGCTGGAGACGTTCCAACAATCTTCATTGGTGGTGGAGCAATGGTTGTTCCTATGAAGGATATTATTGGAACAAGTGAGATAGTTCGACCGAAGCATTTTGAGGTTGGCGGTGCAGTTGGTACTACAATTGCTGAGATTGGAGCATATGCAGAAGGGGTTGTCGACCTTGAAATAGAAAAACGCAATAGAGCAATTGAAAATGTCATTAAGACAGCCAGGAATAATGCTGTTGCTGCTGGTGCAAATAGAGAAACTACTGAAGTGATCGATGTTGAAGAAATTCCATTTACCTATATGCCCGGAAAGCGCGAAAAAATTAGAATCAGAGTAAAAGGTAAGATATTTAAGTAGGAGGCATTAATTAGATGAATGTACGGGAAGTTTTGAGAGAATGGGGACTTAATGATTTTCGTGTAATTGATAAAAGAGCAATTGAGGAGATTACTCTTGGAGCATCGATTCTTGCTACTGGAGGCGGTGGAGACCCAGAAATTGGCCTTCTTTGGACCTATAAGGTAATTGAAGAGGGAAAAGAGATTATTATGGTTGACCCAAAGGATGTGCCAGATGACATTCTTGTAGCAAGTCCAGCCTGTTTAGGAGCAGCTTTAGTTTTGACAGAGAAGCCTCCAAGTAGAGGTGTCCTTAATTTAGCGGTTTCAAAACTTGAAAGCTACATAGGGAAGAAGCTCAAAGCAACTGTTCCTATTGAATGCGGTGGAGTTAATTCACCGGTTGCCTATGCTGCTGCTGGTGAGCTTGGGGTGCCAGTAATTGATGTTGATGGGATGAACCGGGCCTTCCCTGAGCTTCAAATGACTTCATGGGTTACCCATGGAGTTCATTCCTCGCCTACTGTATCCGTTGATAATCGGGGAAATGTAACAATAATTGACACCAGGGAAGACGACCTTCGCGCAGAAACTCTTTGTCGTCGGGCAGCAATGGCCTATGGGGGAATCTCCTGGATCGCTACCTATCCAATGAGTGGTAAAGAAGTTAAAGAGACATCCATCCTTAATTCGCAGTCAATTGCCTGGGCGATTGGCAGAGCAGTTCTGAGAGCTCGGCGCAGCCATTGTGACCCTGTAGCAGAAGTTCTTCGCAGCCTTAAGGAAAGTCGAGATGTAGAAGGATATAATGTATTCAAGGGGAAAATTGTTGATATTAAGAGAGAGTTTGGCAGCGAAATGACAAAGGGATTCACCAGCGGCCAGGTAACAATGGAGGGAATTGAGAAGGATAAAGGAAATACAGCTTTTCTGGACTTTCAAAACGAATGGTTGAATCTTAGAATTAATGGAAAGGTGCGATGTATGCCACCAGACCTCATTGCAATACTTGACTTAGAGACCGGTGAACCAATCAGGACTGATATTATGAAATACGGCTATCGTGGGTCAATTGTTCTCATTCCAGCTCACAATCGCATGCGAACAGATAAAGGTATTACTATATTTGGGCCAAGGCATTTCGGATATAATTTGGATTATATTCCAGTAGAAGAGCTTAATTTTAAGGAGGAAGAGGATGAAAGAAGAGAGTAGAAGGTTAATCCTGGAAGATTCTCATTGTAATAAGATCGTTAAAATGGTTTTAAATAATCCTTATATAGAACGACACTCTCTCATTGAGTTAACCGGTTTAAATAAAATTGATTTTGATGAAGCATTAAAAAAATTACAGCAGCCGATGTTGATTTTCGAGCTTGCCAGTCAAGCGAATTCCAGTATTGAATCCCGTATTCCTAAAAAAATTTATCTTTTAAATCCCGATATTGAAAAAGAAGTGAAAGAAATTTTGAAAGGTTAAAAAAATTATGGAATTCAATAAACGTATTCCTTATTTTTGTGAATGGTTGAATCAAACAAAGGTTGACGTTGCTATTCTCTTTGGCCGTGCTAATGTGCGATATTTTAGTGCGTTCCGAATGAACAGAGCAACAAACAATATTTTAATCATCAAGCCAACCGGCTCTGTAGTGTTTGTTGTGCCTTTACTTGATTATCAGAGAGCTATAAAAAGATGCTTTCTGAAACAAATAATCCATTTCCCAGAGGATACATCAGATTACTTAGCCGTTATTAAAGAGCCATTAGCAGGAGTCAAGATCTCTCGAGTAGGAGTTGAGCTATCTACTATTTCTTACAATCAAATAAAATATTTGCGTCAATTGTTTAGTAATGAAGTAGAATTTGTGGATGTTACTGAAGTATTAGAGAAAATGCGGATGGTAAAATGTGTCAATGAAATTGTTGCCATTCGTAAAGCTGCACAGATTACTGATAAAGCAATGAAAGAAGTTATAAAAAAGGTACAGGAAGGAGATACAGAGTTCGAAATGACAGCTTATGCTAAATATATTATGGGGGAGGAAGGAGCAGAGGGAGAATCCTTTGAACCTTTTATGATGTCTGGGGAAAACGCCTGGCTTCCTCAACGTATATCCTCGCACAAGAAATTAGCAAAGGGTGAGTTAATTTTGCTTGATATAGGCGCTATTTTTGAGGGCTATTGCTCCGACCTTACCCGTACTTTTAGTTTGGGCGGTCTTTCTACTCAGGCAAGGAAAATTTTTCAAGTAGCGTATGAGTCGCAACAGCGAGCAATTGAGGTGTTGAAACCTGGAATTAGAGGAGAAGAGGTTGACCATGTAGCTAGAAACTTTATCACGCAAGCCGGCTTTGGTAAATATTTCCCACACTTGACTGGTCATGGACTTGGCCTGGAAGATCACGAGGCACCGCTCCTTGATAAAGGAAGTAAAATAGAACTTGTTCCAGGGATGGTTCTCACTGTGGAACCCGGGATATATATTCCGGGGATAGGGGCAGCAAGAGTGGAGGATATGATTCTGATTACAGAAAATGGTTATGAGATTTTAACAAAAGTTAAACGAGAACTTATATAAATGCAGTGAATAGTGAATAGAAAAATTTTGAGCTTAACCTCTTATTATTCTATCTCCGAAACCTCTATGAAAGGGAGTTTAGTTATTAAATTTTTAAACAGGGCAATTTCATGAAACAGATAAAGAAGAAATTCTTAAGGCCTAAAATTCTTTTAAATGTGATTCCTGGGGGCATTATAGTTATCAATACAAAGGGATTATAAGGTGGACCCAATTGATCGGACACTAATTTGCCATATTTAAGTTACAGATAAGTTTTCTTTTTTGATTATCGTTATCAAAATATACTTCAGTCGGTGTCTTGTAACCAAGAGACTGATGCGGTCTCTCTTGGTCATAAAAGGTCATATAGTCACCGATGCCCTGTTTTGCTTCATGAACATTCTGATAATCTTTGAGATAAACTTCTTCATACTTTACAGATCGCCAGAGTCTTTCAGTGAAAATGTTATCCATTGCTCTACCTCTGCCATCCATACTGATTTGGATATTCTTTTGTTTTAACTGCTCGACGAAGGCTAAACTGGTGAATTGGGAACTCTGATCAGAATTAAAGATTTCAGGAGTACCAATCGTATCGTAAACGCTCTTTCTAAAGCCATTATACAAAAACTAACATCCAGGTCAATAGACAGCTCCCAGGATAGGACATAGCGACTCATCCAGTCCATTATGGCTACTAAATAGAGCCAGCCGTGTTTTAATCTGATGTAAGTTATATCAGTACCCCAGACTTGGTTAACCCTGTTTATTTTAAGATTCTTAAGTAAATAAGGGTATATTTTGTGACCGGGATGAGGCTTACTTAAATCAGGTCTTGGATAAATAGTCTCAATGCCCATAAACCTCATCAGTCTTTGTACCTTTTTTCTATTGACTTTATAATCTTTTCTCTTTAGTGCCTCTACCATTCGTCTGGAACCATAGAATGGAGTTTTTGTATACTGCTCATCTATTAAATGCATGAGCTCTAAATTATAGGAGTTAACTTTTGGCTTATGATAAATCGTTGAGCGTGCTATTCCCAACAGCTGTGCCTGTCTGGCTATAGGTATTTTTTTATCTTCGTGGTTTATAAGCAAGGCTTTCTCCCGGGGTGATAAGCCCAGATTTTTTTTTAAGCCAATCAAGTTCTACTTTTAGCTGTCCAATTTGCTTATAAAGTTCTTCAATGAGCATGCTTTACTCTTTGTCTCTTCTTTGCCTGTTGTCTGTAAATAATTCTATTACTCCATCAGTAGCTATTTTTTTCCATCTTCTTATCTGCCCGGGATGGACTTCATATTCACTGGCTAATTCAGCTGAAGTCCTTTCTCCTCTAATAGATTTAGATTCCAGAGCTACTTTTGCCTTAAATGCTGGTGGATATTTTCTCCTGATACTTCGCATAATGGACCTCCATTTTTAATTCTATCTGTAACTTAGCATACTGTCCAATTTTTGGGGTCCATTATATTTTGTGGATTCCTAAACTTTTCGGTATGCTTTAGAAAAAATAAAAAATTTAATTGAAGGGGAGTCAATAATGAAAATTTCCCGAATGATTACTACGGTAGATTCACATACAGCAGGAGAGCCAAGCAGGGTAGTAACTGGTGGGATTCCTTATATCCCGGGAAATAATATGAAAGAAAAGAGAGAATGGATAGCAAAAAATCGAGATTATCTTCGCAGGATGCTAATGTGGGAGCCGAGAGGGCATAGGGATATGTTTGGGGCAATAATTACAGAGCCAACTTCAGATGATGCAGATATAGGAATTATCTTTATGGATAGTGGAAGCTACTTAGATATGTGTGGCCATGGTTCTATAGGAGTGGTAACTGTTTTAATAGAGACAGGAATAATAAAATGTGAAAATTTAGCCAAAGAGCAAAAAGAGGTTATCTTAGATACCCCTGCCGGTAAAGTATACTCTAAGGCAAGAATAGAGAATGGAAAGGTAAAAGAGGTAACTATTAGAAATGTTCCCTCTTTTTTTTACTCCTCAGTAAATATAAAAGTTAAATCAATAGGGAACGTCCCTGCCGATATTGCTTATGGAGGTAATTTTTTTGCTTTGATAAATGCAAAGAGTTTAAATACAAAAATAAAACTTGAGGAAATTAAGAAGCTGATAGAATTTGGGCTGGATATCAGAGAAACAGTAAATAATAAGATAAGCATAGTTCATCCAGTAACAGGAAAGAAAGGGAAGGTAGATTTAGTTGAGATATTTGAAGAAAAACCTTTGCCAAAAAATGTAGTAATATTTGGTTCAGGACAGGTGGATAGGTCTCCCTGTGGAACAGGCACCTGCGCCAAGATGGCAATGCTACACGCACATAACAGACTAAAAGTTGGACAAATATATAAATACAGAAGCATAATTGGCACAGAATTTTATGGAAAAATAGTGGAAGAGACAAAAGCTGGAGATTATAAGGCAGTGGTACCGGAGATTACAGGAAGCGCTCATATCATTGGTATTCAGCAATTCGTTATGGATGAAGAGGATCCATTTAAATATGGATTTGAATTAAAAATTTGATTTTGACCTACAATTTTGTTAGAATGAAAGAGCTCATTAAAATTCTCCACCTGGGTAGGGGAGGCTTTAGCCTCCCAATCGCTTTTTAACTCTTGCTTCACAAAGGGCGATTAGTCTCGCCCCTACTCACAAGTGGGTTGTCTAAAATTTTGGTGGGTTGAAGTAGGTTAAAAATAGAGGGAAAGAAGTTCTTAAATCGCCTCAAAATAAAAAGTAAAAATAAGGAGATGTTAAAGTGCCAATTTGTAATCATAACTCAAGACTAATGAACCGACTAACAAGTCATCCAATTTTAGAGATAAAAGAAAGAAAGACAATTTCATTTTCTTGGAATGGTAAGTCGTTACTTGCTTATGAAGGTGAAATGATTTCCTCTGCTTTAATCGCGAATGGTATATACACCTTTGGTTATCATTATAAAGATAAAAGTCCACAGGGAATATTTTGTGCAAATAGCCAATGTGCTCAATGCACTGTTATAGCAAATGGACTTCCAGTAAAGTCATGTATGACTCCTGTTCAAGAAAATATGGTTGTTCAGAGCTGTGATGGACTTCCGAAATTACCGGAAGTAAAAAATAATCTAAAATTTAAACCAGTTGAGACAATAGATACAGAAGTATTAATCATTGGCGGTGGACCTTCTGGACTTTCTGCCGCAATTGAATTGTGTAAACATAATGTTTCATTAATATTAGTTGATGATAGGGTGGAATTGGGTGGAAAGCTTGTTTTACAGACTCATAAATTTTTTGGTTCTATAGAAGACTGTTTTGCTGGGACAAGAGGAATAGACATTGCAAAAATTTTAGCTAAGAAATTAAGTGATTACCCATCTGCAAAAGTTTGGACAAACAGTACTGTGCTTTTTGTTTTTAGCGATCAAAAGATTGGAATTTTACGGAACAATGAATATGTTCTTGTAAAATCAGAAATAATCCTTAATGCTGCAGGTGCTCGAGAAAAAATGCTTGTTTTTCCGGGGAATACACTTCCCGGTATTTATGGTGCTGGTGCTTTTCAAACACTTGTTAATCGTGATTTAGTTTTACCATCCAGGCGAATTTTCATAGTTGGTGGTGGCAATGTAGGGTTAATTGCTGGTTATCATGCATTACAGGCTGGTATCACTGTTGTAGGCCTGGCAGAAGTTATGCCACAATGTGGAGGTTATAAAGTCCATTTAGATAAATTAAAGCGATTGGGAGTCCCTGTATATACTTCACATACAGTTATTTCTGCAAATGGGAAAGAAAGGGTAGAGTCAGTTACTATTGCAAAGGTTAATGAACATTTCAATTGTATTCATGGTACAGAGAAGACCGTTAAATGTGATACAATTCTTATTGCTGTGGGATTGGATTCAATAAATGAATTTCGGAAAGAGGCAGAAGAAGCAAATATGAAGGTTTATTCCGCTGGTGATGCTGAGGAGATTGCAGAAGCTTCATCGGCAATGTTCAATGGAAAGATTGCGGGTTTAAAAATTGCAAAAGAACTGGGAAAATACAAAGAGGATATACCAGGAGAATGGAGTCAAAAAGCGGAAATTCTTAAGAGTCCTCCAGGAGAGGTCCATCCTTATGTAATCCCGGAATGGGAGACAGGGGTAGGTCCCATATTGCATTGCATTCAGGAGATTCCATGTAATCCCTGTATCTCTGTCTGTCCATTAAATTTGATAAAAATTGAAAATGATGGTTTATTAGGTATTCCGAAATTTGTAAGGAAAGATAAGTGTACAGGGTGTGGAAAATGTCTAACAATCTGCCCAGGACTTGCAATTACATTGGTCGATTATCGAAAAGATAAAGAGTCTCCTATAGTTTCTGTGCCGTATGAAGTGCAAAAAGTCCATCCTATAAAAGTGGGTGAGAAGGTGAGTGTTGTTGATTTAGAGGGTAATTTCTTGGATAGACTTAAGGTTTTAAGAGTACGGGATACGAAAACCAGGACCCAAATTATTCAAGTCAAGTCACCAAAAATTATTGCTAAAAAAATCGCTGGTATCAGAATCCAGGATGAGGAAGTTTTACGACCTTTGTCTAAACCTATAATTCCAAAAGTCACTAAGGATGATGTCATTGTCTGTCGTTGTGAAAGAGTTACTGCTGGAGAAATCCGTAAATGGATAAGAAAAGGTGTTACTGATATGAATCAGCTTAAGCAAATAACACGTGCTGGAATGGGTGCTTGCGGCTCAAAGACATGCGAAAATCTAATTTTAAAGATTTATAAAGAAGAAGGATATAGTTTAAAGGAAATTATGAGAAACACAAAACGTCCATTATTTATTGAAGTTCCCTTCGGAACTTTTGCTAAAACAAAATAGTAAGATAATTATACTATGTAGAAATTATAAATAAGATTAAGGTGCAAATATGGAAAAAAATTATGATGTAATTATTGTTGGTGCCGGCTCTATTGGAGTGCAAACCGCTTTATCACTTTCTCAAGAGAAGTTCAGCGTGTTAGTTATTGATAAATTGACAGCACCAGGACAAGGTCAGAGTAAAAAAGCAATTGGTGGAATTCGCGCTACATTTTCTGATAAGGCAAAGATACATATAGGTCTTGAATCTATTGAAGTTTTTTCCACATGGGAAGAGAAATACGGTGATGATATTGGGTGGCGAGCAGATGGATATTCTTACCCGGCTTATACAGATAAGGATGAGAGGACATTAAAAGATCTTCTTAAAATACAAAAAAGTTTTGGTTTGAATATAGAGTGGGTTTCACCCGAGGAATATGTAAAATTAGTTCCTGGAATAAATAGAGAAGGTTTACGCGGCTCAACATATTCTCCTGAAGATGGTAATGCTTCTCCGCTTCTATCAGTGAATGCATTTTATTTTAAGAGTAAAGAATTTGGAGCTGAATATCATTTTAATGAAGAAATTATTGGAGTTGAGAAGAAAAACGGGGCAATTGTCGGCATTAAAACCAATAGAGGGAATTACAATTGTAAAATCTTAATTAATGCCGCAGGAGCCGATGCTAAAAAACTAGGCCAAATGGTTGAGATAGACATTCCTGTGCATCCAGACTGTCATGAAGCTGGAGTTACAGAGCCTGTACAAAAGTTTTTTAAGACGATGGTTGTGGATTTACGATACGGACCCGGTTCAAGCAACTGCTACTTTTATCAAGATTCAGAAGAACAGGTAGTTTTTTGCCTTACACCAGAGCCACCTATTAATGGAACAGATGCTCGTTCCACCTCAGTTTTCCTACCACAGATATCCAGAAGAATGATTGATTTATTCCCTAAATTAAAAAATATAAAAGTCAGGCGGACCTGGCGTGGACTTTATCCAGAGACACCAGATGGCTCTCCAATTGTAGGTAAAACAAAAATAGACGGTTTTATTCTTGCAGTAGGAATGTGCGGTCAGGGATTTATGCTTGGTCCAGGAGTCGGAAAATTAATTACAAGGATTCTAACAAATAATCTTTCAAAAGATGATGAGGATACTTTGAAGTCTGTAAGTCTATATAGAGATTTCACCGGTGAAGAGAAGCTTAAGTAGGTGTACAAGCTTAAATCTGAGGATAATCTCGAAGAGAGAGGAGGTGAGAAAGTAAATATAACCAGATAGCTGGGAAAATTAAAAACAAGGAGGAAAAGTAATGAAACCTAAAAGATTATTTTTAGGAACAGTTCTTGTATTAACACTTTCCTTTGCGTTGGTAGTAGTATCTTTTGCCTCATGTTCTTCTTGCAAAAAGGGAGGGTGTAGTTCATTTGCAGCAGGAAAACTTGCCACAGTAAGTGGATGTACAATGAGCGGTCACACCTGTGATGGTAACTGTGATTTCACCCTTAAGGTTGTGCCAGGTGGAACACATAAATCCGGTGAGATGTATCGTATCGAGTGGCCTGGGCTTCCTGGTGGGTTTGGACATGAAATTAAGACTGAAATACCTCAAGCACCGGTAACCTATACTTACTTTCAGATTGAATGTCCTATTGGAAATGAACACCAGGTATTCTTTGGTGAAAATACCTGCGGTACAAAGGAAGAGTTGCAAACATTATCAGCGGAAGAAGGTCTAATAGATTGGACTCAGGCTGCGGCATTAGCTCTCCAAAGAGGGAAAACAGCAAGAGAAGCTATCAAAGCTTTAGGAGAAATAATTGGAAAATATGGACTTGGTGGTGCTGGTGGTTTATCCTGCGGTGAGAGCTTCCTGATAACAGACCCCAATGAGGCTTGGTGTATGGAAATCCCTGGGTATACAAATGAGTGGGTAGCTGAGAGAATTCCGGATGATCAAGTTTGTCCTCATGCAAATAGAATGAGAATAGGAGAGATTGATCTTAGCAATCCAGATTATTTTATGGCCTCACCAAATCTCATTAAAAATGCTCAAGAAAAGGGACTCTACGATCCTGAGAAAGACGGTCCATTCAATTTTGAAAAAATATATAATACAGAAAGTAATAGGAATAGCTGGGGTAATAGGCGCCGTGAATGGCGAATGTTAAGTCTTCTCTGTCCCTCCAAAAAGTGGGACCCTAATGCGTTAATTTATCCCTTCTCAGTTAAACCAGATAAGAAGATATCACCTCAGTGGTGGATAAACAATATTTGGAGAGATCATTTAGAGGGGACTCCTTATGACTTAACTAAGGGTATTCCTGCAGGTCCATTTGGTTGTCCGGAGCGTCCATCCATATCAGATATTACATTTGAACGTAATATTTGTATCCCAAGAACAAGCTATTCATGGGTATCGCAAGCAAGAAGTTGGTTGCCGGATTGGATAGGAGGAGTTATCTGGTTTGGTTTGGATTGTCCTCATTCCAGCTGTTATGTTCCTTTTTATGTTGGAATTTCGCAGACTCCGAAATCATGGCGAACAGGAGACTTTACTAAATTCTCTAAAGAATCAGCGCGATGGTATTTTCAGGCTTTGGATAATTATTCCTGTCTTAGATTTAATGAAATGAATGCAGATGTAAGGGCAGTTTTTGACCGTACTGAAGATATAGAGCTTGCTATGCAACCTTATATTGATAAAGCGGCTTCTGAATTATATAAGATAGACCCAGCTTTAGCACAGAGGTTTTTAACCAATTTCTCTGGTGATTGTGCGCTAAAGGCTGAAAATGAAGCTCGAGATTTATTCTACTCGTTGATAGCAAAATATGCTGATGGTAAACCACGCACTACTGTAAATAAAGAATGGATGGAGATACTAAAGAAGTACACAGTGCCTGTATCTGCACAATAGGAGAGACGAGAATAGTTTAAATATAGGGGGGAGAGTTAATATCCCCCCTATTTATTAATAAGCTTTGGCGAATAAAACCCGCTGAGAGGATTTCCCTCCACAGTAAATACATTTTCCTTCCTCTTTTTCATTATGGAAAGGAATACACCTAATAGTAGCTTTAGTAAGAGATTTTATCTTAGCTTCACATTCTGGTGAACCACACCAATGAGCATAAATAAATCCTCCTTTATCGTCAATTACTTTCTGAAAATCATCAAGGTTGTCTACTTTAAAGGTGTTTTCTTCTTTAAATCTTTTAGCTTTTTCAAAAAGATTTTTCTGAATCTCATTTAAAAGAGTAGAAAATCTAAGAGAAACTTCATTAAAAGGTAAGATGATTTTCTTGCCTGTATCACGTCGCACTAAAATTGCCTGTTTTTTCTCCACATCTTTTGGTCCTACCTCTATCCTTAAGGGAATTCCCTGCAATTCCCATTCATTAAACTTATAACTGGGGCGATATTCTTCTCTATCATCTATTTTAACATTAAAATCATTTTTTAAATTTAAATACAGGGATTGGATATAGGAGAGAACTCTGCTTCGTTCTTTAGCACTATAATATATAGGAATTATAACTGCAATTAGAGAGGCTAATTTAGGGGGTATTATTATGCCTTTATTATCACCATGAGCCATAATGAGAGCTCCGATAAGACGGGTACTTACACCCCAGGATGTTGCCCAGACATAATCTTCTCCCCCTTCTCTAGTAGCAAATTTAACATTAAAAGCCCGTGCAAAATTTTGTCCTAAATTATGGGAGGTCCCTGCCTGAAGGGCTTTCCCATCTTGCATAAGAGCTTCAATGGTATAAGTTTGAAGAGCTCCTGCGAAACGCTCACTATCACTTTTCTGCCCTTTATATACAGGGATAGCCATATATTCCTCAACGAACTTTTTATAAATTCCCAGCATTTTAAGAGCTTCTTTATCTGCTTCTTCATAAGTTTCGTGTGCTGTATGGCCTTCTTGCCAGAGAAACTCTGAAGTTCTTAAAAATAGACGTGGTCGAAGCTCCCAGCGAACGATGTTACACCATTGATTTATAAGAAGGGGTAGGTCTCGGTATGAAGTAATCCACCGAGCATACATACTCCATATCATAGTCTCAGAAGTAGGGCGGACAATCAAAGGCTCTTTTAGTTTTTTCCCTCCTCCATAAGTTACCACTGCACATTCTGGAGAAAAGCCTTCCATATGCTCACTCTCTTTTTGAATGAAACTTTCAGGGATAAGAAGAGGGAAGTAAGCATTAACATGTCCACTTTCTTTAAACATTCTATCAAGATTTTTTTGAATATTTTCCCAAAGAATATAACCATTTGGGCGAATTACCATACATCCTTTTACTGGGGCATAATCAGCAAGTTTAGCTTTTAAAATAACATCAATATACCACTGTGAGAAATTTTCCTCTTTTCGTGTAATTCTATTCTCCATTTTCTCCTCTCTTTTTTAATTGTTTTGCAAAATGATTTATTTTTCTGTGAATACAAAGTATATTTGAAAATCTCTTTTTGTCAAACATTCGCATTTAAAAATTGCAGTTGACAGGACTAAGGGCCTATGCTTATACACAATTTAAAATTTGCACTTATACTTATTAAGAGAGAGGGAAAAGAAGATCAATATCACAAATATTGAAACCTGACCCTGATTGGTTGACATTTTACTTATCTATGTTAAATTAAAGCAGAAATAGATTAGGGGAGGATAGAATAAATGCGTCGATATGATAAATGGGTAATGTTGTCAATAGTGGGAATAATAGCGTTGGCTGTCTGGGCTATATTTCCTCCCGGGGAGAAGATAAACCTGGGATTAGACTTAAAGGGGGGTATGCATCTGGTATTAGAGGCAGATGAAAGTAAACTTCCTCCAGAAGAAGACCTCAAAGATGCAATGAACACAGGTTTAGAGATTATCAGAAATAGAATAGACCAATTTGGAGTGAAAGAACCTACAATTGTTCGTCAAGGAGATAAAAGAATAATAGTAGACCTTCCAGGAATAGAAGACCCTCAGAGGGCAATAGACATTGTTGGGAAAACCGCTTTACTTGAGTTTAAGTTATTGGATGAAAAGGGAAATTTAAACGAAGCTCTTCAAGGAAAAATTTCTTCAGAAGATGAGGTATTATATGACTCAAAAGGCGAGCCTTATCTATTAAAGAAAGAGACTCTTCTAACGGGTAAAACTATAAAGGATACACGAGTAGAGATAGGACAATGGGGACAGCCCTATGTAACTTTAAGCTTTGATAAAGAAGGAGCAGATAAGTTTGCTCAAATTACAGGAAGACATGTAGGAGAAAGGCTTGCTATAGTATTGGATAATGTGGTTAAGACTGCTCCGGTGGTAAAAACTCGAATTCCCGATGGTAAAGCAATCATTGAAGGAAATTTTACTATGGAAAAAGCTAATGAATTACGTATTGTTCTTAAAAGTGGTGCTTTACCTGTCCCTTTTAATATTATCCAGAATACAACAGTAGGCCCTTCTTTAGGACAGGATTCTATAAGAAAAGGATTCTGGGCAGGAATTATTGGCTTTATCTGTGTTATTTTTTTCATGGTATTTTACTATAAAAAGGCAGGATTAATTGCCGATGTTGCTCTTTTGTTAAATCTACTTTTTTTATTAGGAGCTTTAGCTGGTCTTAAGGCCACACTAACTCTTCCTGGTATTGCAGGAATTATTCTCACCATTGGTATGAGTGTTGATGCTAACGTAATCATCTTTGAAAGAATTAGAGAGGAGTTAAGGAAGGAGAGGGCTCCTCGCTCTGCTTTAGATGCTGGTTACAGTGGAGCTCTTAGAACTATCTTAGATGCAAATATAACCACTCTTATTACAGCTCTTATTCTCCTTCAGTTTGGTAGTGGTCCTATAAAGGGATTTGCTACTACTTTATCCATTGGAATTTTAGCCAGTCTCTTTACAGCCATAGTAGTGACTAAGACTATCTTTAATCTTCTTTTAGCTGGAAGACCGATAAAACGATTAAGTATTTAGGAGGAGTAGATGCAATTTTTTGGAAAAACAAATATAGATTTCATTGGATTAAGAAAAGTAGCTTTTGTTATATCAGGGATTGCTATATGCATAGGTATTATTTCTCTTGCATTAAAGGGAGGGCCGAAACTTGGTTTAGATTTTACAGGGGGGATTGAAGTCCATTTCAAGTTTAATGAATTTACTCCTATCAGTCGTGTAAGAGCAGGATTATCTAAAATAGGTTTAGGAAACGCTGTTATTCAATCTTATGGTAAAAAGGATGAGAACCTGGTTCTTGTAAGATTTGGAGTAGAGGAAATTTCTAAGAATATTGCTTCTGAAATAGTCGCTTATCGAGAGAAAAATGGCAAATTTACCACTCTTGAAGAATTAAAGGATATTCGGGGAATAAATAGCATTGGGTATGAAAATTTAGTTAAATTTATTACTATTAATCCTTCTCAAAAGGATAAAATAAATATTAACCAAATAAAAGAGGATTCTCTTGCCCCTCTTCTTCAGCAAATTACATCTCAAAAAATGTCTGCTAAGATAGAGAAGGCAGTAAAAGAAGAATTTAAAGAGAGAAAAAATGCATTTATAGTCCGAAGTATTAATTTAATAGGTCCTAAAATAAGCGAGGAACTTCGAAAAGGCGCTTTATTGGCTATAGCATTTAGTTTAGTAGGAATGCTTATTTATATCTCCTGGCGTTTTAAATTAAGGTTTGCTGTAGGAGCAGTGGTTGCTTTAACTCATGATGTATTTATTAGTGTAGGAGCTCTCTCCTTATGTAATTTTGAATTTAATCTTACTGTAATAGCTGCCTTACTTACCATTATTGGATATTCTTTAAATGATACTATTGTTATCTATGATAGAATTAGGGAAAATTTTAAAACTTATCGCAAAAAAAGATTTCCCTATAAAAAGGTTTTTAATTTAAGCATCAATCAGTCCTTGTCAAGAACCGTAATCACTTCTTTAACTACTTTTGTGGTAGTTTTAGCTTTATTCTTATGGGGAGGAGCAGCAATTCATGGGTTTGCCTTTGCTCTTTTAGTAGGTGTAATAGTAGGCACCTACTCATCCAGTTTTGTAGCCACTCCTGTGGTATATACCTGGGGAGAGGATAAGACTAAGAGAAGATGAAAGTATTAATAGCGGCGGGAGGAACAGGAGGACACCTTTATCCTGCTTTAGCTATAGCTTCATATCTTAAGAAAATCGACTATACCAATTGTATTTTATGGGTAGGGGGAAAAAGAACGCTTGAGTTTAAAATTGTCTCTTCTGAAGGATTCAAATTTAAGAAAATCAGCATCCAGAGTTATCCAAGAACTTTGTCTATAAAATGGGCAACCTTCTGGTTAAATTTATGGATATCTTTTGCGCAGTCGTTAGTAATAATTCTCTGGTTTAAACCTCAAGTAGTGGTAGGGGCGGGGAGTTTTCACTCTTATCCAATAGTAATGCTTTCCTTTTTTTTGGGCATTCCCACTTTAATCTGTGAACAAAATTTACATCCTTCCCTCAGTAATAGATTTCTTTGTCGATGGGCATCAAAGATAGCCATCAGTTTCCCTCAAACGAAAGATTTTTTTCCTCTTAAAGTAAGAAATAAATTATATTTTACAGGCAATCCTCTTCGTTCACAAATTTTTAAATTAAAAAGAGAAGATGCTCTAATAAAATTAGGTTTAGATAAGGATAAGTTTACTCTGCTTTTTACTGGAGGCAGTCAGGGAGCTCACTCGCTTAATTTATCCGCAATTGAAGCAATTAAACTATTAGAAAAAAAGGAGGGTTCGGATAAGAAGATACAGGTAATCTTTATCACAGGAAAAAATGATTTCAAATGGGTAGAAGAATCTTTAAAAACTGTAAAAATTAAATCTCTAATTCTTTCTTACCTGAATCAAATGGAATACGCTTATAATGCATCTGATTTAATTATTTGTAGAAGTGGGGCAACAACTATTTCTGAAATTACTGCTTTAGGGCTTCCTGCCATATTAATTCCTTACCCCTATGCTACAGAGGAGCATCAACTTAAAAATGCGGAAGTTTTGCAAAAAAATGGAGCAGCCCTTATTATTACAGAGAAAGAGCTTAGAGGAGAGGGGCTAAAAGAGAACATTTTAAAATTAATTAATGATAGAAATCTGCTTAAGGAAATGGGAAAGAAAGGTAAAGCATTGGGAAAGCCTGAGGCTACAGAAGAAATAGTAAAGATAATCTATAGTTTGGCAAAAAAAACAGAAAAAGCAGAAAAAGAAGGATTAAAGGGAAAGAGATACTGGTAGTCGCAACTTTTAAGTTGCGCAAGTAAACGCAGGCTGAAGCCTGCGCAAAAGAAGGATTAAAGGGAAAACAAGAAAAGAAGGATAGAGGGAAAGTAAAGAAAAACAGAGAAAAAACCAAGAAAAGCAGGATTAAAAAACAGGATTAGAGGATTAGAGGATTAAAGGATTAAAGGGAAAGTAAAGAAAAACAGAGAAAAAACCAAGAAAAGCAGGATTAGAGATACTGGTAGCCGCAACTTTTAAGTTGCGCAAGTAAACGCAGGCTGAAGCCTGCGGCTACCAATCAAGTTAGTAAATAGCTGCTATTTGGATTTGAGTGGGGGTGAGGCTAATCGCCCTTTAAGAAGAGGATTAAGAAAATGTTAAACAAAGTTACCTCTCTTCATTTTATAGGCATTGGGGGAGCAGGGATGAGCGGATTGGCAAAGGTATTATTGAAAATGGGATATAAAGTCAGCGGGTCAGATATAAAAGGAAATAAGTTTACTGAGGAACTAAGGACAAGAGGGGCAACTATTTACCAGGGACATAGTTCTTCCCATATAAACAATACTGATGCAGTAGTAGTTTCTTCCGCTATTTTATCTGATAACCCTGAACTTAAGAGGGCAAAAAGAGAAAATATTCCCCTCATCTCCAGAGGAAAACTTTTAGCTTATCTTACTAATGAAAGAGAAAATATTGTTATTGCTGGAACTCACGGAAAAACAACCACCTCTTCCCTTATATATTCTATTCTTCGAGAGGGAGGTAAAGACCCTACTATATTTGTTGGAGGAGAGGATAATGCGATAGGGAGCAATAGTAAATTGGGAGATGATGAGTATGCAATAGTCGAAAGCGATGAGTCGGACGGTTCTTTTTTATTTCTCCATCCTAAAATTTGTATACTTACCAGTTTAGAAGATGATCATTTAGACTTTTACAAATCAAAAAAGAACCTATTTAACTCATTTGTTCAATTTATAGAGAAGTTAAAACCTGGAGGAACACTAATTATAAATAGAGATGACGCTCGATTAAGAGAAATTTTAAGAAGAATACATCTTCATCCCTTACAGAAGATGATTACTTATGGTATTAACTCCGAAGCAGATCTATGTGCTGATAAAATAAGGCTAAGAGAATTTACTTCTCTTTATCGAGTTAAATATAAAGGAGATGTAGTTGAGGAGGTTAAACTTTCCTTGCCCGGTGAACATAATATATATAATTCTCTTGGAGCCATAGGGGTAGGGATAAGACTGAAAATAGGCTGGGATAAGATAAAAAAGTCGCTCTCTTCATTTAAAGGAGTAAAAAGAAGGTTCGAAAAAATAGGAGAAATTTCCTCTCATATATTAGTAGTAAATGACTTTGCTCACCATCCCACAGAGATTGAAAAGACATTAATTGCTGCTAAAAGATTAAATAGACGAATTATAACAGTTTTTCAACCTCATCGTTACACGCGGACAAAAATATTTCTACACCGCTTTGCCGCAGCTTTTAAGAAGACGGATGTCCTACTTTTAAGCTCTATTTATTCTGCAGGAGAGCGCCCCCTTCCCGGTATAAGCGGAAAATTATTATTTGAAGAGATTAAGAAACAGAGAAAAAAAGAAACTTACTATTTCCCCTCCCTTAAACAACTAATTAACTTTTTAAAAAAAAAGGCCAAAGAAGGAGACCTTCTCTTAATTATGGGAGCCGGTGATATAGAGAAAGTTGGCGAGGTCTTTTTAAAAGAAATGAATTAATCTCTCTTTTTTATCTCTACCTCTACCTCAATCCTTACTTCAGGATGAAGTTTAAGAGAAACCTTTTCAATCCCTATAACTTTGATAGGTTCTTCTAAATTAATCTTTCTATGATCTATATCTAAATGAAATTTTTTTTCTATCTCTTGAGCAATGTCATGTGAAGTAACAGCACCAAACAATTTTCCTTCTTTTCCTAACTCTCTTTCTATTGTTAATTTAGCTCCTTTTAATTTTTTAGCTATTTTTAGAGCTTTCAATTTCCCTTTTTCTTTTTTTTCTTGGACTGTTCTTTTTTTCTCCTCCAATTGTTTAATATTGGCAGGGGTAGCTTGCAGGGCTATTTTTTTTGGAAGAAGGAAATTACGTCCATAACCATCACTTACTTCTACTATCTCCTCTTTTTTCCCTAAATGTTCTATATCTTGCATTAGTACAATTTTCATTTTCTACTCCTGTATCATTTATAAGGAAGAATTGCCATCTCTCTTGCTTTCTTAATAGCTTTGGAAAGCATTCTCTGATGTTTAGCACATATACCCGTGCGTCTTCTACTTTTTATTCGAGCTCGATTATCTACATAGTAATGTAAAGTTTTTATATCATGGTAATCTATAAAATTACTTTGTGTTCGGCAAAAATTACAGACCTTTTTTTTTCTTAACATAATTTTACCCATTAAATCTTTCCTCCTTGATTAAATTATATAGGACGGTGACTAAAGTTACCGTTTCGTCGACAGACATAAGCTACTACCGAATGAATTCGGTAGTATTTTTAATCCTTTAATTACTTGATTGGTAGCCGCAGGTTTCAGCCTGCGTTTACTTGCGCAACTTAAAAGTTGCGGCTACCCTCTGATTTTGCGCAACTTAAAAGTTGCGGCTACCAGTATCTCTAATCCTGTTTTTCTTGTTTTTCTTGGTTTTTTCTTCGGCTTTTTTGTTTTCCCTTTAATCCTCTAATCCTCTAATCCTCTAATCCTGTTTTTCCGCTTTTTACTCTCCGAAGGGGATAGCGTCTTCGCTCTCTCCACTTTCTTGTTTTTTTTCATCAAGATGGACTTTATCTATCTCATTTTCTATATCTTCCTCAACATTCTCTGCCGGTGCACGCTTTTTAAATCTCTGTAAAAATTTTACTTTCCAGGCAATTACCTCGGATACTTTTCTTTTAATCCCGTCCTTATCTTCGTAAGAACGTATTTGTAATCTCCCATCTATAGCTACCTGGCTTCCTTTTGATAAATATTCTGAGCAATTCTCCGCTGCTTTTCGCCATACCACAATAGGAATAAAGTCAGTTTGCTTTTCCCCTTGATGACTTGTGAAAGGACGGTCAATAGCTATTGTAAAACTTGCTACGGGTGTCCCGTCAGGAGTATATCGAAGCTCAGGATCACGAGTCAGATTGCCTATTAAGATTACTCGATTCAAGTTGGGTAACCTCCTTTTTCTTTTTTTTGTTACTTGCTTTTAAAGGTTTTTCTACCTTTGTAATCATTGCTCTTATTACTCCCTCTTGAGTTTTAAGGAAATCTTTAATTTCTTTGACTTTTGAAGGAAGTATCTCAAAATCAATTGTTGTAAAAATCCCTTCTTTATTTTTGTCTATTTCATAAGCAAGCTTTCTTACTTTTCCATCAGAGACATTTTTTATCTCCCCTTCATCCTTATTATTAATAGTATCTTTAATCTTTTTTAGCAACTCTTCTCTTTTTTCCTTATCTAATTCTATTTTAAGAATAAGAGTTAACTTATATAAAGACATTTATGAATCTCCTTTTTATTCTGATATTTTTATTATAAGTTTGTCCTAAGAGCATCCAATAATTGGAGATAGCTTCTCAAGCCTCTTTTCTCTGCAGGGATTCGTAGCCTGCTTAAAGCTCTTTCCTGAATTTGTCTAATTCTTTCCCGACTTACTCCATATTTTTTACCAATTTCTCGCAAAGAATACCCTCCTTTCTCTTCTAATCCAAATCTTAATTTTAATATTTCCATTTCGCGTTTATCTTTTACAACTTTTTCTAATAATTCTCGAACTTCCTCTTTAAGCGTATCTAAAGTAAATCTATAAACGGGAGGGGGTATGGAAGAATTGGGAATGAAATCAATCAAGGGTATATCCTTATTTTCTCCCACAAGCGTATCAAAGGAAACAATATTCTGACTTATCCCCATAGTTTCTTTAATTTTTTTTGGAGAAACGTTTATTCGTCCAGCAATCTCTTCAATGGTAGGTTCTCTTTTAAGTTCTTGTTCTAATTCCCTGGAAACTTTACTCAATTTTTTCAATATATAGGCAACATGAGCAGGAAGACGAATGATTTGAGGCTGGTCAATGATAGCTCTTTTTAAAGATTGTCGTATCCACCAACTAGCATAAGTGCTGAATCGTCTATTGCATTTATAATCAAACTTATCTGCAGCACGGGAAAGACCAATGTTTCCTTCTTGAATGAGATCTAAAAAAGAGATACTTTTACCTGTGTACTTTTTAGCAAAGCTTACTACTAATCGTAGATTAGCTTTCATCATCTTTTTCTTATACATTTTATAAGTGAGAACTGTCTTTTCGATTTCTTCTAAAATTTTTCCCCATTCCTCCCTATTTCCATTAAATCTTATTTTACATATCTCATCCTTTTTTTGTTTCAGAAAATCAGCTATTTTTATTATCTTATTTAAATTTGTTTTAAAATTGGTTAAACTCTTATATATTTTCTTTTTTTCTTTAAAAAGAGCAAGAAGCTCTTGGTTATTTTTAATAATATCAACTACCTTTATGATAAGTTCTCTTAATTTTTCTCTTTGCTCCCCCATCTTTTTAGCTAATTCCATTTCTTGTTCTTTTGTAAGCAGGGGAGTCTCGCCTATTTTTTCCAAATATTTTTCTACTGTAGTTGATGAGGAACTAATATTTTCTTTTTTTATCTCTTTTTCAAGTTCCATCTTTTCCACTTTTTTCTCCTACGATACTACTTTCTATGAAAGGGTTAATTACTACCTGTCGCTTTCTTTATATCAGAAAATTTTAATTAGTCAAATAAGAATGTAGATGGGCAGATGGAGGGATAAACGACTTTTTCTCCAGGAAGAAATTTAAAGAAGAAAATTAAGTAGCTCTTATTTCTTGTCTCATAAATATTACATACGAAATAGCAAAACATATAACCATTAAAGCTATTAGTCCTACAAACTGTGGCCATATCACCATAATGCTTTGACCTAAAGATAAGGGATTAGGGATTAGACCCTTTACTTGAGCGGGAAGGACAAAACCAAAAACTCTCACCGAAGGATTGAGCACAGCAACTGCAATCTCTTCAAAAAGAGTTGCTGGAGAAATGCGCATAATCATTTTCTTAAGATATTCATTTTTAGTTATCATTTCTGCGGTAGCAGTATGAGTAACAGGAACTAATTGGTCAGCAATAACACTGGCAACCATATAAATAAAAAAAGTGAAAAAAATCCATACAGCTATTGAGGCTAAGGCAGAACTTGCTGTTCGTCTAAATAAAATTGAAAAGAGGATTCCCAGACTTAACCAAAATCCTATATAAATTACACTAGCTACAAAAAAAATTCCTATTCTTAAAATTTCTGCTAAGTTAGGAACAATCCCAAGCGTAGAGAGGCCCAATCCTGAGATAACCAAAATAATACTTATTAACATTATAGCTACTGTGGCCAGTCCAGCTAAGAATTTACCATTAATTAAAGAGTCTCTAAAAATTGGTTGAGATAAGACCAAGCTCATTGTCCCTCTCGAGTGTTCGCTATTTATAGCATCAAATCCGAGGATAATCCCTATGAGTGGTCCAAAAAAGCTGATAAAGAAAGTAAATGAAGGTAGAGCTCCAGCAGAGGAGGTAAAAAGTTTAAGAAAGATAAACCCCACAGAGGCTTTAGTAATATCTTGGCCTATAATTTGACTGGCGATGTATGTAATTGAGCTTCCGGTAATACAGATAATAATAAATAATATTAAAAATCTTCGGCTACTAAAATAATCAGCAAATTCCTTCCAAAACACAACTTTAAGTCTTGACATTTGAAAATCACCCTTCTCTAAAATATTTTATATAAATTTCTTCCAATGTATAGTCTTGAGTTTTTATTTGTAGAGGAAGGCTTCCATTTTCTACAATAGTTTTCGATATCTTTTCTCTTAAATCTCTGTCGCACTTTACAAGGAAATGATTATCCGATTTTTCAATATTTTTTACTCCTTCTATCTCTTTTATGGAATTAATAAGATTTGGGGTTACTTTAGATACTTGTATTTCAAGTAGAGTCTCCTCTTTTTTTATTATTTCCTTTCCTATCTCATCCATAGAGCCTTGAGCTATCATATGCCCTTTTGTAATTATTCCTACTCGGTCACAAATTTTTTGAACTTGATAGAGAAGATGAGAAGATAATAATATAGTGATATTCTGCTCTCTGCTTATTTTTACTATAAACTTTAAGATTTGGTCAACTCCTTCAGGGTCTATTCCTGCGGTAGGTTCATCTAAAATGGCAAATTTTGGATTTTTAACAAAGACAGCTCCCATCCCTAAACGCTGTTTCATTCCTTTGGAAAATTTTCCTACCTCTGTATCGGTTACCTCTGAAAGGCCTACTTCTTCTAAAATCTCATCTATCTTTGGGAGCGACTTCTTATCTGGTATGCCATTTAACCTTGTTATATATCTTAGGTTTTCCTTTGCAGTTAAATCCTCATAAAAACCGACATTTTCAGGGAGATATCCTGTCACCCGTTTAACTTTAAGTGCTTCCCTTGTAGCATCATGCCCATAAACTTTCACCTTACCCGAAGTAGGTTCTGTAAGTCCTAAAATCATTAGGATGGTAGTTGTCTTTCCTGCCCCATTAGGTCCAAGAAATCCAAATATTTCACTCTCTTTTATCTTAAAATTTAGTTGATCAACCGCTTTAATTCCATTATAAGCTTTACTAAGCTTATCAGTTTCTACAATCCACTCCATTTATCTCCTCTTTAATCGAATAAATATTCCTGCAAGGGAAGCTATTACTACAATGATAATTATAATTCCTACCCATCCCCATTTTGTAGATACCTTTACAGTAGTTCTTAAATCTACCTTATTTTGGTCTTGTTTGCCGGCAGCGGTTATGGTAACCATATAGTCTCCTGGTAGAGTTCTGATAGAAGGCTTTATAGCTACCTCCACTTTCTCAGGCTTTTGTGCTTCTTCATAAGGAGGAAGAGAGGAGAGTTTATTTGGTTTAAAAGATACCTCCCACTCTTCAGGCTTATTGGAAAAAAAGCTTATATCATCAATTGCCGTCGAACCTTCATTCCATAGATAAATGATAAAATGCTTTTCCTTACCGGCAATTGCATCAACGTTTAATTGTCCTTTTTCTGTGCCCATTTTAAGTTTGTAAGTACCGGTAACTGCTGCCTTAAGCTCAATAGTTTCCGTCTCCTTTTCTGAGGTAACAGCAAAGGTTATAGGATAATCTCCCTTGGAAACATTTATAGGTGGAATTATGGTAAGGAGTAAATGCTCCGAACTTTTAGCATCTATCTTCGCTGCGGAAATTCTTTTTTCTTTTTCCCATCTTGGACTACAATAGGCGCGCCATCCAACAGGAAGTTTAATTCCTAAGTTTATTATACGGGATTTATCTGTATTGTTTTTCACTTCAATTTCAAACTCAAAATTTTTCCCTGCAGGATTCTTCACACTCGGGTATTTTGTGATGAGTTTTATCTCTCCAGGAACCTTTTTTGGATGTTGCTCTTCTGCTTTTGCTATAAGGCCAATTGTAATAGGGACGGATTTATGAACTTTTTTGTCCTTTGTAATCCCCCTTAGAATAAAGTTATAATCTCCTTCTTTTGCACTTTCTGGAGGATTGATGCAAAATTTTAAACTTGCTGTATTGTCGGGCTTTTCCGGAAGCAAATATAAACTACGAATCTTCATCTTATCCCATTGGGTTTCCAGGCGGGCATTCCAATTTTTTGCCTTCTTTTCTGAAATAACTGAAAGAACCACCGCTTCTTCTTCTTTCCCTGTATTAATAATCTTTACATCTATCTCTACTTCTTTACCTTTTTCAACAACTATATTTGTATATTTAGGGAAAATAGAGAAGTCTTTTTGAGGCTTCTCATTTTGGGCAATTCCAGAACTTCCACTTATCACTAATGCTGATATAAAAAAGAAAAAGATTAAAACTTTAGCTTTGGTGTTCATCCTCTCTTTACCTCCCAGATTTTTAGGTTCTTTAATTTTTTAATAAAGCTATCCTTCATTTTAATTTATATTATTATTTTCAAGTTGTCAAGAATTTCTTAAACGTATGTTAATTAAATTTTAAAACTGGAGTAATTAAAGTTTAAAAGTGGAGTATATCCACAGATCTTTCTCAAAACAAATTATATATGCTATCCTTCTTCTTAAATAATATGAAGGAGGATAGATTATGGT
>JAGGXI010000105.1 GCA_021163155.1 Candidatus Aerophobota bacterium | reverse complement strand
TGCTAAGTCCTTAGCTGCGGGATTGCCTCTTTCAGCAGTAATTGCTAAGAAAAATATTATGGATACCTTACCTGGTGGAACTGTTGGAGGAACTTATGTAGGTAATCCTGTAGCCTGTAGAGCAGCCCTTGAGGTTATAAACATTATTAAAGAAGAGCATCTCTTAGATAAAGCAGTGAAAATAGGAGAAAAATTAAAAGAGCGATTCCTTAAAATGAAGGACAGGCATTCCTTGGTGGGAGATGTTCATGGTATAGGGGCAATGACAGCTGTAGAATTAGTAAAGAATAGGAAAACCAAAGAGCCTGCTACCAAAGAGACAGCTCAAATTGTCCAGGAATGCATAAAAAATGGAGTGTTTGTCCCCAGCGCTGGAATTAACAAAAATCTTTTGAGGATGTTGGTTTCCCTGGAAATTACTGATGAGCAGCTAAATGAAGCTCTGGATGTAATAGAGAAAGCAATTGATAAAGTTGGAAGAGGCTTATAAACAACTGGAAAATGCTTTTTGATATTAATTTAGATAAATTATAGTATTCTGAGAAAGGAAAGCTAAAAATAAGGAGGGGGTGATGATTTAAAATACAAAGCAAAGATTTACGATTTTATAAAAGGAGAACAAATAAAAATGAAAAAAAACATTAAGCGAATAAGTGTAATGGTAACACTTTTAACATTATTCTCTTTTTCAGTGGTAGAAGCAACAGAAACAGTAAAAATAGGAAATCTATTTCCTGTAACGGGCAATGCAGCGAGAGTAGGCATTGATTGTAGAGAAGGGACAGAAATAGCAAGACTTGTACAAAACGATAAAGGAGGACTTTGGGGGAAGAAGATAGTATATGTTAAAGGTGATGCAGTTGATCCAAAAATTGCTATGGCTGAAGCTGAGCGACTTATTACTAAAGAAGGTGTAGATATTATTATTGGAACAGCTGCTAGTAGTCGTTCATATGCTGCTACTCAAGTGGCCGAAAGATATAAAAAAATTTATTGGGAAACATCGGCTAATTCAGATACAATAACAGCGCGAGGGCTTAAATATCTTTTTAGAACAAATGCGGAAGCCTCTTATTATAGTAAATATGCAGGGATGATAATAATAGATACAGTATGCCCAAAATTAGGTATAAAACCAGAGAAATTGCGTATAGCAATTGTAGCTGAAGATACAGTTTATGGAACAAATGCGTTGGATGGTGCGAAAAAGATATGTAAAAAATTAGGATTAAAAAACGTTGTATATATAGGAACTTTTGATCCTAACGCTGTAGATTTATCCTCTTTAATAATGAAACTCAAGGCTGCTAACCCTGATCTTTTATTACTCTCAGCTCATTTGTCACAAGAGGTATTATTTTGGCGTCAGGCAAAAGATTTAGATTTTAATGTGAAAGCTTATTTATGTCCCACTGGTGAGGGAGCTACTACAGCAGAATATGTGAAATCTTTAGGGGATGACGTTAATGGACATATGGTTGTATCTTACTGTCCTCCGCCTCAAGCAGTGAATCCTGATTATGCTGTAGGTATAAAGGAATTTGCAGAGAGATATAAGAAAGAATATGGACATAAGCTTACGTCAGTATATCCTCTTATAACTTATACAGGTACTATGGTACTATGGGATATTCTCCAGAAGGCTGGTTCTACAGATCCCGATGCTGTTCGTAAAGCTGCCTTAAGTATAGATATTCCAAAAACAGTAGCTGGTTTTGGGGTTAAGTTTAATCCTGATACAGGTCAAAATGTAAAGGCTAAGTGTGTAGTGATTCAATGGCAAGGTGGAGAAATGTGGACAACATGGCCTTCTGAAGCAGCAGTGAAAGGACACAAATTGCAGCTTCCACTACCAACATGGGAGGAGAGAGAAAAGGGAAAAACAATAAAGTAAGTTGGGAATAAGCAATCTGTCTACAGAGGGGGGAAATTCCCCCTCTGTTTTTATCATTAAGCCTCTTACAGCTAAGGAGAAAAATGTAATGAATGATGCCAATTTAAAAATGAAAAAGGCAATTTTTAAAAAAGTTGAAGAGAAAAAGGCTAATATTTATGAAATTATTCGAAGATTTGTGCAGATACCTTCTGTTACAGGAGAAGAGAAAAAAGCACAGAGATATATGGAAGAACTTTACTCACTTTTAGGGTTGAAAGTAGAGATTCTTGTTCCATCAAAAAAGAGATGGTTCATCATCCTGGCTATGTAGAAACTAATTTGTCTTACAATGAGGATCAGCCTAATGTTATTGGTAAGTTATTTAAGATCTATCAGCGTTTAGTAGATTTGGATAGAGAATGCGCTGAACGCAATTATAATCCTTTTTTTGAAAAAATGACAGGACGCTCTTGCAATTTAAATGTAGGAACATTTAAAGCAGGAAAATGGCCTTCTACAGTGCCTGGCTGGGCCCAATTGGAGGCTCGCATATCTTATCTTCTATCAGAGACAATAGAACAGGTTAAAGAGGAAGTGAAGAATGCTATTCGAGGAGTTACTCGTGAAGATTCTTGGATGTCTAAATATCCTCCAGAAATTGAATGGTTTGGTTGGTTTATTCCCTGGATTCAGAAAATAGAAGTTCCATTAATTCAGCAGTTTCAAAAGACAGCGTCCGAGGTTCTCCTCTATTCACCAGATATTATTGGAGCTCCCTGGGGATTAGACAATCGTTTTACTTCTTTTTTAAGATTCCTTCTTTATCTTTATCTTTCGGACCTCGAGGAGGACTTTTGCATAGTTTTAACGAATATGTAGTAGATTTGGATTCAGTAATTGATGTTATAAAAATACTGAGTTTATTTATTGTAAGCTGGTGCGGAGTTAGTCAGATAAAAATAAAAGAATAAATTATATTTTTTATTAAAAAAGGAGAGTTAAAGGATGTCAAGAGTGATTATTCAGTTAATAATTAATGGATTATTGGCGGGAGGAATATATGCTTTGGTAAGTATTGGACTTTGCTTAATTTTTGGAGTAGTAGAAGTAATTAACTTTGCTCACGGTGAGTTTTTAATGCTTGGTATGTATACAACTTATTGGCTATTCTATTTTTTTAAGATAGATCCTTACCTTAGTTTATTAATTGTAATCCCACTTTCTTTCCTAATTGGTGTAATTACTCAAAGAGTTCTTATCCAACCTTTACTTGACGCTCCTCCTCTTAATCAAATATTTGTTACTATGGGATTATCAATACTTCTACAGAATGTAGCACTTATTTTATGGAAAGCAACTTATCGAACGATAAAAACTACTTATTCTTCATGGTTTATAAAATCAGGGGGATTAAGCATTAGTTTTCCTCGTTTATTAGCTTGTATTGTCGCTTCAGGAATAACAGTTGCTCTTTTGATATTCCTGAAGAAGACATATGTAGGCAAAGCTATACGTGCAATTGCCCAGGATAAAAGAGGAGCTACATTAATGGGGATTAATGTCCACCGAATGTATCAACTTACTTTTGGTCTTGGCACAGTCTGCGTAGGTATAGCAGGAGCAATTCTCATGCCAATTTATTATGCTTTTCCTACTGTAGGGTTGCTTTTTTGTTTGACTGCATTCGCAGTAGTAATAGTGGGGGGATATAACAGTTTAACCGGCGCTTTTATTGCTGGCTTTGTTATTGGTTTGATAGAAAGTTTCAGCGGATTTTTTATTTCACCACACCTTCAGCAGGGTGTATATTTTGCTATAGTTATTCTTGTACTTCTATTTAAGCCATCTGGTTTATTGGGTTTGAAGGAAAGTTAAGTGAAAGAACAAAAAGGAGACGTGAGGATGAGAGTAAGCAAAAGAAAAATTTTGAGTAACAGATTATTTTATCCGAAGTTTTATTTACCATTAATTTTAATAATCTTATTATTGGTTTTTCCCCTTTTAATTCGGAATCCCTTTTATCAAGATATATTGGTTATGACATTTCTTTTTGCAGCGTTAGCAGAAGCTTGGAATCTTACTGGTGGATTCGCTGGCCAAGCTTCCTTAGGCCATACTGCTTTTTTTGGTATAGGTGCTTATACTTCCTCTATATTATATTTGAATTTTGGTTTTTCCCCTTGGCTTGGAATGTTAGCTGGGGGAGGACTGGCAGTACTTATTGCTGTGGTAATTGGATATCCTTGCTTTAAGCTGAAAAGTCACTTTTTTGTTATAGCCACTATATCTATAGGAGAAGTATTACGCCGTGTAACTTCTTATTGGGCGGGACTAACTGGAGGCGGTAAAGGATTATTAATTCCTTTCAAGCCAGAGATAGGAAGTTTCATATTTCGGGATAAAACGCCTTATATTTATATTGCTCTTACTTTAATGCTAATAAGCATTCTTATTACTTATATAATTAGAAAATCTAGACTTGGATTCTATCTTATCAGTCTTCGCGAAAATCAGGATGCAGCAGAGAGCCTAGGAATTAATACTTCTCGGTGTAAGCTTATTGCTTTTGTGATTAGTGCTTTTTTCACTGGTATAGGAGGTACATTTTATGCTCAGTATCTTCTGTTTATCGACCCCACCTCTGTTTTTAGTTTGTCTTTTTCTATACAGCTTGTTCTTCTCTCTATAATTGGAGGTTTAGGGACTATTATAGGGCCGATCATCGGGTCATTTATTTTAACTCCGTTAGACTCGCTTCTTCGAGGTTGGTTTGGAGGATTAACTGGTTTTAATTTTGTGGTGTATGCTATTATATTAATTATAGCAGTCATTTATTTTCCTCAAGGAATTATGAGATGGCTGGATGTTGGATACAAATTGGTTTTGAAAAAGCTACCTGGTACTAAGGTGCCCTCGAAAGTGAGTAATGTTTCTCTTCCTATCAATACATTTAAAATTACAGGTTTAGATAGAGATAAAGGATCTAATATTTTAGAAGTAAAAGGGTTGCACAAGAACTTTAAGGGGTTAGTCGCAGTTAAAGAGGTAAGCTTTGAGGTTAAAAAAGGAGAGATTCTTGGTTTAATCGGCCCCAATGGAGCCGGTAAGACGACCATCTTTAATTTAATTACAGGATTTTTGTTACCCGATTCCGGAACTGTTAAATTTAAAGGAGAAACAATTACAGGTCTTCGACCCCCTCATAAGATTTGTGTAAAACATATTGGAAGAACTTTCCAATTGGTTAAACCTTTTAGTAAAATGACAGTTCTTGAAAATGTAATGATAGGCGCTTTTAGCCAATCTAAAAAAACGACAGAGGTTAGAGAGAGATCAAAAAGAATATTGAGTTTTATTGGGCTTCTGGATCACCAGGATTCTCTTGCAGCAAATTTGACTATCGCTGACCGAAAAAGATTAGAACTCGGTAGAGCTTTAGCCACTCATCCAGAGCTTTTATTATTGGATGAGACGATGGCTGGTTTAAATCCAAAAGAGACTGAAGATATAATTGAACTTATTAGGAAGATACACGAGCAGGGTATTACCTTATTTATCATTGAACATGTAATGAAAGCTATTATGAGTCTTTCTGATCGAATAGTTGTTCTTAATTATGGGGAAAAGATAAATGAGGGTACACCAGCGGAAGTATCCAAGAATAAAAAGGTTATTGATGCCTATTTAGGGGAGGAGTATCGTGCTTAAATTAAACAACATAAATACCTGTTATGATGATGTCCAGGCTTTGTTTGATGTTTCCCTTGACGTAAGGGAAGGAGATATAGTTTCAATTGTTGGTTCTAACGGTGCCGGCAAAAGTACCCTCCTTAATACTATATCTGGTATTCTTCGTTGTTCATCAGGGACAATTGAGTTTTTGGGGAAGAGGACGGAAAGTCTTCCGCCTCATCAAATTGTTGAGCAGGGAATTATTCAAGTTCCTGAAGGAAGACATATTTTCCCCCGTATGACGGTGTTAGAGAATCTTGAATTAGGAGCTTACACTCGTAAGGCAAGGGGGAGAAAGAAAGAGAACCTTGATATAGTATTTGAGCTTCTTCCTGCTTTAAAAGAAAGAAAAAATCAACTGGCGGGAACTCTAAGTGGAGGAGAGCGACAGATGTTAGCTGTTGCCCGGGGAGTGATGAGTATACCTAAGCTGTTAATGTTTGATGAGCCTTCTCTTGGTTTAGCACCTAAATTGGTAAAGCAAGTCTTTGAAATAGCAAAGGAGATTAATAAAAAAGGAATTACTGTTCTTTTAGTTGAACAAAATATTTTTCATTCCCTTTCTATATCTAATAAAGGGTATGTTCTTGAAAATGGCAAAATTGTTTTAGAAGGGAAAGGGAAGGAGCTTTTGAATAATAAACATGTGAGGAAGGCTTATTTAGGAATATAGATATGTATCCCCCCAAAAAAAGAGAGATAATCAAGAAAGAGAGATTCCCCTACTATAACGGAAGGGAGAAATTGTTTTAGATATTCCCGATAAGTCTCTAGATCCTTATGAGATAGTAATAACAGAGGATTTAAAAAGGATTATTGGAGAAAAGATGAGTTCAAGATTAAAAGAGACTTATGGGTTGCTTTTAGAAGGAAATAGTCTTAATGAGATTGCAGAAAAATTGAGTTTAAGCTATAAGGCAGTAAGACTTCGAGTAAAAAAGATAAGAAGAACAACTAAAGATTTTTAAAGAAAAAAACTTATTTTTTAAGGAGTTTTTTCTTTTTATTTATAATAAATGGGTTACTCAGTCGCCTATTATTTAATTATTTATTGCTATCTATCCAATTAAGAGGTGAATATGATATTCAAAGAGGTTACTTCTGTTCGTTTGTATGAAAATGTAATAAAACAGATTGTGAATTTAATTAAAAATAATGAATTAAAACCGGGAGATAAACTTCCTTCAGAAAGAGAACTTGCTGAAAAGCTTTCTATTGGTAGGGCCTCTTTAAGGGAAGCCTTTAGAGTTTTAGAATCGAGAGGTTTAATTAAAAGTAGGCCAGGCAGAGGAAGATTTGTTCGAGAAATAAAAAAAGATGC
>JAGGXI010000035.1 GCA_021163155.1 Candidatus Aerophobota bacterium | reverse complement strand
TTTAGAGAAATTACGCGAACTTACCGAAGAGTATAATGTAGTATTGATTTTTGATGAAGTAAAAACAGGAGTCAAGATAGCAGCTGGTGGAGCATCAGAGTATTATCATATAAAGCCAGATTTAATTACTCTTAGTAAATCTCTTGCTTGTGGTTTTTCCTTAGGTGCATTTGGAGGTAAAAGAGAGATTATGGAGCATTTAGGGCATGGGGAAGTTGCTCATGGAGGAACATACAATGCCAATCCACTTGCTGTGCAAGCAAGTATAACAGCTTTAAGAAAAGTCATAAACAGGGAAAACCTTGAACGGGCTATAAGGCTTGAGAATAAATTAGCAGATGGTATCAGGAAGATATTGAAGGATAATAATATTCCTGGTTATGTTAATAGCATAGGACCCTGCGGAATGATTTTTTTTACAGAACATAAGATTTATGATTACAGAAGCTTTATAAAATACTACAATGTTAATAGACTCACAAGATTCTGGTTTGGGTTGGTAAATAATGGAATATGGATTGCACCTCATACAGATGAACATTGGACCATTTCTGTTCAGCATACCGAAAAAGATATTGAAAAGTTTTTAGAAGTTTCCCAAAGAATTGCTCCTGATTTAAAGTAATAAATTTTGTCAGAAGTCTTATCTATTATGCAATAACTTCCATTTTATTAAGGTGGACCCATTTCCCTAGACAAAAAACTGCCATGTTTAAGCTACAATTTGAGTCTGTTTATCTTATTTGTTTTTGTCAAAATATACCTCAGCTGGCGTTTTGTAATTGAGAGATTGATGTGGCCTCTCATGGCTGTAAAAGTTCATGTAATCACGGATTCCCTACTTTGCCCCACGGACGCTCTGATAATCTTTAACGTAAACTCTTCATACTTTACAGATCTCCATAATCTTTCATTGAAGATGTTATCCATGGCTCTACCTCTACCATCCATACTGATCTGGATACTCCTCTGTTTCAGTTGTTTGGTAAAGTCTAAACTGGTGGACTGAGAGCCCTGATCAGAGTTGAAGATCTCAGGAGTGCCAATAGTAAATGCTCTTTCTAAAGCCATTATACAGAAATCAACCCATGTCAATAGACAGCTCCCAGGAGAGCACATAGCGGCTCATCCAGTCCATTATGGCTACTAAATAAAGCCATCCATGCCTCAATCTGATATAGGTTATATCAGTGCCCCAAACCTGGTTAACCCTGCTGATTTTGAGGTTTCTCAATAGATAGGGATATATTTTATGATTTGGATGAGGCTTACTTAAATGAGGTCCCTGATAGATGGTCTCAATACCCATGAGCCTCATCAGTCCTTGTATTCTCTTTCTGTTGAGTTTATGGCCTTTTCTCTTTAGTGCCTCTCTTATTCGCCTTGAACCATAAAATGGGGTCTTTGTATACTACTCATCTATTAAGCGCATAAGCTCTAAATCGTAGGGATCGGCTACTGGCTTATAGTAAACCGTTGATCTCCCTATTCCCAATAGATCTGCCTGTCTGATTATAGGTATTACTTTACTTTCGCGCTCTATGAGCAGGACCTTCCTCCTTCCTCCTCTTCCACCTCCAACTGTCCAATCTGCTTGTAGAGCTCCTCGATGAGCATATCTTTATCCTTCTCTCGTTTTTGCCTCTTGTTCATGAATGATTCTCTTATTCCCTCAGAGCTATAGACTTCCATCTTCTTATCTGACCAGGATGAACTTTATACTCGCTGGTTAATTCAGCTGAAGTCTTCTCTTCCTTAAGAGCTTCTAATGATACTTTTGCCTTAAAGACCGGTAGATATTTTTTCCTGATATTTCCCATAGTGGACCTCCTATTTTTATTTTACCTGTAGCTTAATATACTGGCCAGTTTTTGGGGTCCACTATATATTGAAAGGGAAAGTTAATATTTTGAAAGGTATAAATAACTGGGAGAAGGAGGTACTTTAATGAAAATTTTACTTGTTGGAACAGGCGGTGTAGGTGAGGTAATTGCATTAATTGCAGAACGTCGTGATCCTGATGCGAAATGGATGAAAAAAATGGTTTTATCGGATTATAATTTTGGAAGAGCTAAAGAAGTAGCTGCAAAGACTGGTAATGAAGAAAGATTTCCAGTAGAAAAGGTTGATGCGAGCAATAGAGAAGAAATTGTTGCTCTTGCAAAAAAGTATGATGTTGACCTTATAATGAATGGATGCGATCCTTCCTTTAACGTCCAGATTTTCGAAGCCGCATACGAATATGGTTGTAATTATATGGATATGGCAATGACTTTATCAGAAAAACACCCAGAAGATCCTTATAATAAATGCTATATTAAATTAGGAGACTATCAATTTAAACGAGCAGAGAAATGGAAAGATAAAGGTATTTTAGCCCTTGTTGGTATGGGGGTTGAACCGGGAATGTCCGATGTTTTTGCCCGTTATGCGGAAAAACACTTCTTCGATGAAATTGAAGAAATCGGACCTAGAGATGGTAATAATCTTATAATCGAAGGTTATGATATTGCTTTCGGATTTTCTATATGGACTAGTATTGAAGAATGCCTGAATCCTCCAGGGGAATAAAGGAATGGGATATAGAAGTGCATAAGAGAGTGACGGAGATGGTTTTGTAAGATTTGAACAAAAAGATGAATTGTAAAAGATATTTATCATAGAATGTTAGGTTCAGGGAAGCATTATTGCAAGAAGAATTAATAAAATAAGAATTATCTAAAATTTTCGCTAAATTTTATAGAAAAGGAGAAACAACATGAAAAAAGTATTAGTAATAGGAGCCGGAGCCCAGGGAACTGTAATAACATGGGTGCTTTCAAGGGCTAATGATGTATCAGAAGTTGTTTTAGGTGATATTGACCTAAGTAGAATGAGAGAGATTGTAGAAACAAATAAGAGCGATAAACTAAAAGTGGAAAAGTTAAACGCAAGCGATATAAATGGTATGGTAAAACTTATGAAGGGTAATAAATTTGACTTAGTAGTGAATGCTACCCTACCTGAGTTTAACGAAAAGATAATAAAAGCATGTTATGAAGCAAAAGCAGATTATCAAGATTTAGCAGCTAATGGTTATTTCCCAGGAGGAGATAAGGATATCCCTGTAGATGAATTAAAATACGCTAAAGAATGGGAAAAGACCTCTCTTAAAGCGCTAATATTAGCAGGTTCTGATGCTGGCACTACTAATATAATGGCCAAAGAAGCTGCAGATGAATTAGATGAAATTGATAGTATTAAGATAAAGGATTATGCTATAACTGAATCTGAAAAACCGATAGTTTTATGGCAACCGCAAACTTACCTTGATGATCTTAGCTCATCTGCTATAGTATGGGATAATGGTTACAAAGAGGTCCCTCCTTTTAGTGGAGAGGAGGAATATGATTTTCCTCTTCCTATAGGTGCTAAGGGAAAGGTGTATTATCACAGTCATGAAGAGCCATTAACAATTCCAAAATTTATTGGAAAACTGGTAAGATATGTAGATTTTAAGATGGGTGAGCCTGAAAGTATGTTTTGGAAGTCTCTTATAGATATGAGATTGATGAGTGAGGAACCTGTTGAAATTAAAGGTAAAAAAGTAGTGCCAAGAGATGTTTTCTTAAAACTGCTTCCTCCTACCCCCAAGCCAAAGGAACTAATAGAATTAGTAAAAAGCAAAAAACTTATGAGTAGATTAATACTTACAGTAGATGTTTATGGTAAAAAAGATGGTAAAGATTTACATTATCAACTGTGGACAGAGAGTCCAAATTCTACAGCAGCTTGTGAAAAAATTCCTGGAGCCAGTGATATATCCTATGCTACCTCAGTTTCAGGAGCTATATTTGCTCTAATGATGTTAAGAGAACAAGTGAATCATAGAGGAGTATTTCCTCCAGAGGTATTTAATAAAGAAGAAAGAAATATATACTTTAAAGGAATGGGGGAGTGGAATATAAAAATACATAAAAAAGTAGAAGAAGTATTAAATTAAACGTTGGTAAAAATTTATCAAGAGGAGGTGGGAAGACTTTAAAAAACAAAAAATTTAAGATAAGAAAGGAGAAAGTAATGAGTAAAAGAAAAAACTTAATAGCGTTAATGGGGACAGTAATATTACTGCTAAGTTTGTTTGTTTCAATGGTTTTTGCTAAAGAAATACCCTACGGTGGAAGATTAAGTGTTGGCTTTCCTGCTGGAGAGAGTATAGAGACTTTGATACCTGATGAGGGTTGGCAGTATACAGAAATGGGATGTGTTTTCTGGCCATTGATATACGATCAGTTATGGATTGTAGGTCCCGCGCCGGACTATGAAGCTCAACCTATGTTGGCTACTAATTGGGAAACAAAAGACAATAAGACTTGGAGAGTCCATATTCGCAAAGACGCTACTTTTCATGATGGTGTACCAGTTACAGCCGAAGACGTGGCATTCACAATGGAATATTTGATTAATGCAGACCCAGCATGGGCACAATCTCATTCGGTTACTGAACCAGGGTCCATAAAAGTTATTGATAATTATACTGTAGAGTTTACGCTAAAGACAGCATTGGGCGGGAAATACCTGCCTTTCTATTGGGTACCCGTGCTCCCTAAGCATATTTGGGAACCTTATAAAGATGATATGCTCTCATTTCTAAACGAGAAATGCATCGGCTCTGGCCCATTTAAGCTAAAAGAGTTTAAGTCTGGAAGATATATCTGGTTTGAAGCCAATAAGGATTATTGGGGGGAGAGGCCATATTTAGATGAGGTAGTCTTTAAGATGTATGGAAGCGATGATGCTTTATATATGGCTTTAAAAAAGGGTGAAATAGATATGATAGGGTATGATGGCTGTTCCCCACTAGTTGTAAATGACTTTAAAAAAGCTAAAAATATTAGGGTTATAGTTTCTCCAGGCATTGGTCTTTATTGGTTATCGTTTAATTTGTACAAGGATACACCACTTCGTGATTTAAATGTAAGAAAAGCCATTATGTACGGAATAAACAAGGATAAAATTATAGATGTAGTATATCGCGGATACGCAAATAAAGCGGACAGTTTTATATATTCAGAATTACCAGAGCATAATCCAAATTTACCCCAATATGAATATAATACTGAGAAAGCTAAAGAAACCTTAAACAATGCTGGATATGTAGATACCGATAATGATGGGATAAGAAATGACCCTTCTACAGGGAAAGATCTTGCTTTTGAACTAATGGTTCCCTCGGATTGGACTAGTGAGATTAAAACTTCAAGATTAATCAAAGAACAACTAAAAGATATAGGTGTGGATATTATTATAAAGGTGTTGGATCTTAATACTTACTATGAATATATCTATGCACCGACAGAGGATAAGTATGAAATTGGTGTTGGTGAGGAAGAACCTGGCCCGGATGCCGATTGGGTATGGCAATTTTGTCGCAGCTACGAAGCTGGAGGAGAAGGATGGAATACAGCTTATTATAATAATTCTAAGTTTGATGAGACTCTTGGTAAAATGCTTGCCGAGAAAGATATAAAGAAACGGAAAGAATATCTATACCAGATGCAGATGATGATATCCGAGGATCTACCGTATGGTTTCCTGGTTAGGCCAGATATAATAGATCCTGTAAGAGTTGATAAGATTGAAGGTTATGTAGCAACAATGGGTGGAGTCTCAACATGGATTAATCCCTGGACTTATTTTAAGGTGCATTTGAAAAAGTAGCATTGCAAAGAATATTGCCCCCTTGTTAAAAAAATTACAGGGGGGTAATTTTTATTACAATACCCGTATATGCTGCGCTAAAAAAGGATTAATGGAGGGTATAAAGTGGGTTTAAGGGATTTTGCAATTAGAAAAGCAATAGCAGTCATCATCACCATTTTTGCTATTGTATGTGCGAACTTTGTGATTTTTCGTATAGCGCCCGGCGATCTATTACGTATGATGTTTAGAGACCCCCAGGGTAAGTATTGAACAGATGCAGTTAACGAGGGAAAAATTTGGTTTAGATAAGCCTTTGTGGTGTCAGTTTATTTCCTACCTCAAGGAATTATCCCACGGAGATTTAGGCTTATCATTTTGGCAAAAAAGACCTGTGACAGAAGTAATTGCTGATAGAATACCTCGAACATTATTGTTAGTTATAACCTCTTCCAATCTTCCCTTTAGGTGGAATAGCTACGGCTGCATCAGGACTAACTGGCCTTGGATACTGTAAGGATGTCTCATGGCATATGTTTCTTCCTGCAGTTTCAATAGTAATGTGGTATATTGGAGAATATGTTTTATTAACTCGAAGCTCTATGTTAGATACCTTAAGCCAAGATTATATAATCACAGCCAGGGGAAAAGGACTAAAGGAGTCTGCTATTTTAATAAATCATACCTTAAGAAACGCTTTATTACCTGTTGTCACAATTAGCGGAGTAAATTTAGGATTTGCAGTGGCTGGAATAATCGAAGCTAAAACGATTTTTTCTTGGCCTGGTATAGGTAGGTTAGTGTATGATGCTGTATTGAAACGTGATTACCCTCTTCTTCAAAGCGTATTTCTTGTGTTCGCTATCACAGTTGTATTAGCTAATTTAGTCGTTGATTTGATATATGGCTATATAGACCCAAGAATAAAAGTAGGAAAGGGAGGGGGAAGATAAGTGTACCCCTTAAATTCCTTAAAAGCTAAAAAAATTAAAAGAATTTTTTTCTTTGCTTGCGGGGGATAAGATGGGATTGGCTGGACTGATTGTGATTATATTTTTTATAGCTGTAGCATTATGTGCACCATTTCTGCGGACTGTAAATCCAGACAAAACAGGAGTAAGCGGAAATATACTAATCTCCCCTTTTCTCTCAATTCTGGCTCGGGACCGATGATTTAGCAAGGGATGTATGGAGTCAAATAATATACGGCTCAAGGATTTCATTGACTATTGGTTTTATTGCAGTGCTTATAACAGTATTTACCGGTTCTTTAATAGGTTTAATAGCGGGCTTTTATGGAGGAAAAAATTGAAGAAATCCTCTATTATTCTCTCTAATCTTTTGTATTTTGCACGATATTTTTTTGCCAAATCCACCTTAGAGGAGGGGATATGAACCACTAAAGCTTTTCCTCTTCTCCTGTAACAAAGATAGGTAGCAGGGTGCCCTCCTTTTTCCCTACAGGTACTACAATTCTTACCACACTTTTTATAGACAGTAGACACCGAACCCTTAAGAAAAGGTCCTATCTTCTTTAAAATTTT
>JAGGXI010000108.1 GCA_021163155.1 Candidatus Aerophobota bacterium | reverse complement strand
TTATTCCAGGATAAACTTAATGGTCATTATTCAAATTGCCGGATCCGGGTTTATGATTTATGTTACCGTGACTCTTGATAACAATTAACATTATAAAAAAGAAAAAAATTTTGTCAACTAATTTTTTTCCTTGACTTCATCTTTTATTGCGTTATATATAATAAAATATAGTGAATCTCTATTAAAGGAGAGGAAAATGAGAAAAATAATTTTATATTGTCTAATTTTTAGTCTGTTTTTTTCAGGATTTCTGGTAAATAAGGGAAGAGGAGAAGAGATTAATAAAGAGAAAATAACTGTTGTTTGCACAACCACTCTTCTGGGAGGATTTGTAAAAAAAATAGGTAAAGACCGCATTAAGGTAACAGCTATTGTTCCTCAGGGAATGTGCCCTGCTCACTACGATATAAAGCCAAGTGATATTCAAGCAATTAGCAGAGCATCTTTAGTTTTCTCTCATGGGATGGAATCCTGGTTAAAAAATTTAATCAGAGCCTCGAGAAATGATACTCTTAAGACAATTAAAATTAAAGGAGAGTGGGATTCTCCAGATTTAGTGATTAAACAACTGGAATTAATAAAGGAAGCTCTCTGTGAGGCTAATCCGAGTGATGAAGATTACTTTGAAAAAAATAGAGTTTCTTTTATAAACTCTATAAATAAAACTGCAAAAAGAATAAAAAACCAGGCGAAAGAATTGAACCTTAATCAAGTTAAGGTTTTGTGCATAAAATGGCAGGAGGACTTCTCCTACTGGCTTGGTCTCGATATAATTGCTACCTATCCTCCTCCAGAGAGAATCTCTTTGAAGCAAGTTCTGGAGTTGACCAAAAAAGGAGAAGAGAATAGTGTTGCTTTAATTATAGATAATCTTCAAAGTGGTACTGATTTTGGGGCTAAACTTGCTTCTCAAATAGGAGCTACGCAAGTGGTTTTAACTAATTTTCCGGGAACAGTCCCCGAAGTAAAAGATTATGTAGAAATGATAGAATACAACGCAAGACAAATCTTTAATGGGATAAAGATACAAAATAAAAAATGAGTAATCATTTAAAATATAATTATATAATAGAACTTTCAAATGTAGATACAATATACGAGGGAGAGAAAATTCCCGCCATTAGAGATGTAAATCTGAAGATAAAAAAAGGAGAGTTTTTATGCGTTATTGGCCCAAACGGCGCAGGGAAGACAACTCTATTGGAAACAATAAATGGATTATTAAAGCATACAAGAGGTAAAGTTAATATTTTTGGCAAAGAGATTAGAAAATTTGGCTCATCTATCAGGAAAGAAGTAGGATACGTTCCTCAAGGATTTTCTGTAAGTAGTTTAATGCCATTTTTAGTTAAAGATGTAATCTTGATGGGAAGATTTGGGAAGATAGGTCTTTTTAAATCAGCATCTGATGAAGATTACCTAAAGGCAAAGGAAGCCGTTAAATTAGTTGAAATAGATGGTTTATTGAAAAAGCCAATTGGAAAGCTATCTGGAGGACAACTGCAAAAAGTGATGGTAGCTCGAGCTTTAGCTAAAGACCCTAAGATACTACTATTGGATGAGCCGTTTAGTAGCCTCGATTTTAAGGCTTCTGCAGAGATCTCCGAAAGAATATCCTTCCTTCACGAGAAGAAGAATTTAACTACTCTGATGGTAATTCATAATATACCTTCTATCCCAAAACGGTGTAAGAGAATAGTCTTGATAAATGAAGGAATGGTTATCCAGGATGGTCCTGTAAACGAGGTGTTGAATTCCGGCTCTCTTAAATTCGCCTATAAGGTTAGGAAATGATAATTTTGCCTTATCAGATAATTTTAACTGTTGTTATAGGAGCCTGTTTAGCCGGAATTGCCTGCTCTTTAATAGGCACTTTTATAGTAAGGATGAAATTATCCTCGTTAGGTTTTTGTATGTCTCATGCTGCATTTGCAGGATCAGCTCTGGGGTTAGTTTTACATATCAATCCTCTGTCTATGGCTATACTCTTCTCTATCGCAGTTGCTCTTTTTTTAGGACCTCTAGTTGAAAAAGCAAAATTACATGCGGATGTCATTTTAGGGATAATGTTTTCCTTAATGCTTTCATTAGGACTTATTTTTTTAAATTTTGCTCCTGAGACAGCTATGAGCAGCACCGCTATGGGAATATTATGGGGTAGTATCCTTGGGATGAATACTTCGGATATAATAAATCTAACAATTTTAACATCTCTTATCATAGTCTTGATGATTCTATTTTCTAAGGAATTTAAAGCTATTATGTTTAGTAGAAAAATGGCTGAAGCCTCCGGGATTAACACAAGGCCCTTTTATTACTTGCTGCTCTTTTTGACTGGCATTACTGTTTCCTTATCTTTAAAATTAGTAGGGGGGCTTTTAGTATTTGCTCTTATAGTAAATCCAACCTCTATTGTTTGTCAATTCTCTTACAATATCAAAAAAATAATTTTATTTTCTCCCCTGTGCGGGATCGTGTGCTGTTTGATGGGTATTCTCCTCTCATTTTTGTTTGATTTTCCTGTAGGCTCATCTATTGCTATATTCTCATCCATATTTTTCGGAATCGCTGTTATCTTCTCACCAAAAAGAAAAAGAGGTTAATGATTAATTTCTTGCTGTTTTAAGGTTATTTTTTAGAAACAAACTTATTATTTTGAATATAAAACCTTAAAGTTTTTTCTTTTCCTCTTTTAATTCCTATTCGTGTACGACAAACAATATTAAAATCTCTTTCTTCTCCTTCCTCAATCCTAAAATTACCCTTTGTTAAATCGACACCATTTTTATTAATATCTATCTTAAATGATTGTGTTAGCTTTGCAGGACCGTTAGTTAACTCCTTTATTTCTTTCTTTCCCCGTCTTTTTTGCATCAAACTAATTCCTTCCAGGGGTTCTACTGCTCTAATGAGGACTGCTCCTGCCTTTCCTTCTTTATCTGCTACTACATTAAATAAGTAATGCTTTCCATAAGTAAAGTAAACATAAGATGTGCCAGGTTTTTCCCACATTATCTTTGCCCTTTTAGTTTTTCCTTTGTAAGCATGAGAAGCAGGATCTTTTTCTCCATAATAAGCTTCGGTCTCTACTATTATGCCCTTAACGATTCCCTCTTCTGTTTCATTAACCAATACTTTCCCTAAAAGATTTTTGGCAACTTCTTTAGGGTCATTAGAATAAAAAGATTCTAAAAGTGTTCTTTTCATTTCTGTTTTCCTATTTTTCCTATATTATAAAGATAAGAAGAATAAAAATCAAGAAGCATCTCGAGACTTTTTCCCCCGTCGCTGTTTAGCTGTTTAGGAGTAAATGGGTAGATGGGTTGATGAGTTGATGGGATAAAATTTTTTAACGCTATTTTTTATAGTTCCTTCATCTTTTCTCTTACTCCCCATTTACTTATTTTCCTTATTTACCCATCTACTCATTCACTCATCTACCAAGATCCTAACACTTTTTTATAATGATCAAGAAAATTTGATAATATTTAAATATTATTATATAATATATGTTGAGGAATGCGGGAGGTGATAAATTGGAGTGTATAAAGCAAATTGCGCAAAAGATAAGGAGAAGAAAATGGCTTTAATGGGAATAACTGTTGTTCCTTTAGGAACAGACTCGCCCTCGGTGAGTAAATATGTTGCTCAGGCAGTGAGAATTTTAAAAAAGGAAGAGGTAAAATATGAGCTTACTCCTATGGCTACAGTAATTGAAGGAGATATTGATAAACTTCTAAACATAGCTAAGAAAATGCACCTGGCAATATTTAGCCAGGATGTAAAACGAGTAGTAACTTCTATAACCATTGACGACAGACGTGATAAAAAACCCACTATGGAAGGGAAAATCGCCTCAGTGAAAAGAAAATTATAATATGGCAATTTAGATTTATATGCTAAAATAAAAAAAGGAAAATTTTATTTTGAAAGGCTAAATTAAATGATTTTTTTAAAATCTGAACAAGAGATAAACAAATTAAGAAAAGCAAATAAAATATTAGCAGAGATTCTTGAAAAGATAGGAAAAGTTGCTTCTACGAGTCCCGGAATAACTACTAAGGAACTTGACAAATTAGCGGAAAAATTAATTTTAGAAAGCGGAGCCAAGCCTGCCTTTAAAGGATATCGAGGATTCCCTTGCTCTTTATGCGTATCCATTAATGAGGAGGTTGTTCACGGTATTCCTAACTCATCACGTAAAATTCAAATAGGGGACATTGTAAGCTTAGATTTAGGAGTAAAACTGGATGGGTATTATGGTGATTCAGCTATTACTGTACCTGTAGGTAAGATAAGTGATGAGGTAAAAAAATTAATTAAAATTACTAAAAACTCACTTTATAAAGGAATTAAACAGGCAAGGTCAGGTAATAGATTGTCTGATATTTCCTATGCTATTCAATCTTATACTGAGGAAAACGGCTTTTCTGTAGTGAGAGATTTTACTGGCCATGGTATCGGAAGACATCTTCATGAGGAACCATCCATACCCAATTTTGGCCCACCCCATAGAGGCATTCGTCTTCAAAAGGGAATGGTTCTCGCTATAGAACCAATGGTTAATATGGGTAGTTTTAAGGTAAAAGTTTTAAAAAATAATTGGACAGTGGTAACTCGGGATTATAAACCTTCGGCTCATTTTGAGCATACCATTGCCGTAACTGATAACGAACCGGAGATATTAAGTATAATAAAAAAAGATAATAATAAGGATGAAAAACAATGAAAGCAGTAGGAATAATTGGCTATAAGAAAAGTGGAAAAACAACCCTTTTGGTTAATTTAGCCCGTGAGCTAAAAAAAAGAGGTTATAAGGTTTCTACTATAAAACATACTGCAGGCAGCCTTGATCTTCCAGATACTGATACTGCTAAACATAAAGAATATATTAGCGAAGTAGCTGCCATTTCACCTTATGAATCAATCATATCTTTAAAAGGGGAAAAGAAGCTTGAAGAAATATTATCCTACATAAATGCTGATTTTGTGTTGATAGAAGGCTTTAAAAATGAGAAGACTTTTCCTAAAATTGTCTGTTTAAGAGAGGAAAAAGAGTCTGCCCAGCTCTTTGATGGGCTTCAGATCTGTGCAGCTATGTTTTCCCCTGTCAACATTAAGTTAGATATGCCTGTCTTTAAAATCTCTACCGACACTGGAAAAATAGCTGACCTTGTGTGTAAAAAAGCTTTTAAATTACCCAATCTCAATTGTGGTGGCTGTGGATATGAAACTTGCTATGAATTAGCTAAAGAGATTGTTAAGGGAAAAAAGAGCATAAATGAATGTGTTTCTTTAAACTCTCCAATTAAAATTACAGTTAATGGAAAATCATTAGCCTTGAACCCTTTTGTAGCAAAAGTTATTCAAGGTTCTCTTGAAGGAATGCTCTCCCCTCTTAAGGGATTCAAAAAAGGTAAAATTGAAATTAAGATAAAATAGGGGGGATCAGGCCTTCAAACTTGACATAAATATTAATTAATAACAATGATGATTTATACTGCCTTCTCCTCAAGAAAGGAAAAAGAATGCCTTTCTCTGATAAACATCAAAAATAGACCTACCCTTTTTTGATTGATATTTGCTTATATAGTTTATATAATTAGAGATATAATTATTAAGTGAAGAATGAAGACCTGACCCCTCTTATAATTATTTGAGCTGCCTTTCTTCCCGAAAGAAGCATTCCTCCAAAAATAGGTCCCATACGAGGAGTACCGTAAACAGCATTAGCAGCCATACCTACTACATAAAGACCAGGATAAACTTCTTTGGTGTTCTCTAATATAGTCTTCTCTCCCTCTTCAGCCCACATAGCTCCCTCTCCCACTATTTTACCAGTGGAAGTATTCAACTTTATTTTACTTCTTTTTTCTAAATTTTTGACTATCCCGCAGTCATGCCCTGTAGCATCTATTCCTGCTTTACATCTTATAGTTAAAGGGTCCACATGGAGGTTAGATAGTCTTACCGCTGTCCAGTTAATGACAAACCCGCACAACTTCTCCCTTTGAATCATTATATCCTCCACTTCCATCAGATTAAATATCTTTACTCCAGCCTGGACAGCTTTATAAGTTAAAGCAGAGGTAGCTTCTATAGAATCAGCCACATAATAATTCTCTTTATACTTACTGTAGTTAATTCCCATCTCCTTCAAAATCTCTGTAGCTGCTTTCTGAACTACAATCTTATTAAACATCATTCCTCCGCCAGGCATTCCTCCGCCTGTCCGCAAGCTTCTCTCAAAAATGACCGTTTTTACTCCATTTTTAGCTAAATAAAAAGCAGCTGTTAAGCCAGCCGGTCCAGCTCCTCCAATAGCCACATCCACTTCTAAAAAGTTAAGAAGATCTTTATTAAAATCCTCTATAATAGCTTTAGAAATTGTTACCTCGTCCAAACCCATCTTTTTCTCCTCCGTTAAATTTCAATTAAAACAGTATCTCTATCGCCTTATAGGAACAGGCAGGGATACATAATCCACAGGCGATACATTTTTCCTTATTGAAAGCAATAGTCATTTTTTCTCGGTCAACCTCAATTGCCCCTGTAGGGCAAAGAGAACTACAAGCAGTGCATTGAATACATCTATCTTCAATCCACCTTATATCCTGAGCAAGAGATTGTATCTTCACTCCCAATTCTTTAAGATACTCTATTCCTTTATCCAGATTCTCTTCTTTACCGCTTACCTCTATCATCAACCTACCCTCTTCTTTAGGGTTAATTCTTGCCCTGAGAATATTTACTATAACATCATAATTCTTAACCAGATAAGAGGTTATAGGTTGGTCAATCAACTTATAGGGAAAGGTTAATACTACCCGTCTTTTTTGCATCATATTCTCCCTTTTAATGTAATCATTCTATAGCTATACAGGCCTTTTTTTAAGTGGTTTAAGACTTATATTTGAGCCCACGGAAGGAAGTAATTGAACGGATTCACCCAGGAGAAAATTTCCCGAGTTTATCCATTCTTTAAGTATCCCTGCAATCTCTTTAGCTTTAGCATAACTGGATAAAGAAGCTGTGGAGACATTTTTTCCTCTAACTTCTATTTTACCACTTTTAAGTTGAGCATAATTTATTTCCCCAAGTATGTTCGATTCACTATTACTATAGTCCACTATAGGAGCATATATCTCCTCATCCTTAACTGTAGTGTACCGCAATATCTCCTCATTTAAAATTGGTATAGGTATCCCCATGCCTACCGTTAAATTAACTCCATATCCAGTTATACTTGTCCCCCTTAACCACTCAGGACTCATCTTCTTTAAATCTCCTACCACAGCAATTGTACCTGCAGGAGTTTTTGGCACTCCTCCTTCTGTTCGAGGAACATTTGGGTTATGTTGTGTTCCATTCCAAACTACATAACCAACTCCCCCTCCCAAAAAGATTCTCGTTCCTATGCCAATAGTTTTATAATAGGGATCATTAATAAGAGGAGATAGCTGGGAAGTAGTGCAATAATTAGCGTTACCCAACTTCGGTTTTAATATCCCCATATAAGTGTAGATAATTTTATCTGAAACATTCACTGCTACATTGTAATTTTGGCAAGCATTTCTGGGATTAAAAAGGACTGCCTCGTTTATATCCTTTATGTTAATCCATGTCTCAAGCTTTTTTCGGGGGTAACAATCCGTCCCATAAGCAGTAGCCACTAACTTTATATCCTTGCCTGCTGCAAGGTCTTCGATTAAGTGTCCTCCTCCATATTTAAATTCTCCCGGATGAATCTTATTTCGCGGGTCATCATCAGGAAGAGCAGTAGCCCCAATAAAGATATCCGCAGCAGCAAAACCTCCATATACAGGGACATCGTTAAGATAAGTTTTCCCTCCTCCCAGTTTTATAGCCGGTTTAGAATGTCCAATATTAATATAAGCACCTGAGGAGCACATCGGACCAAAGGTAGCTGTAGTTACTACATCTATATCTTGAGATGCTTTTTTAATTCCTTTTTTTTCAGCAATATCAATAACTTCCTCTGCGGTTACCACTACTACCTTTCCTTTTTTAATTTTTTCATTAATTTCTGCAATTGTTTTTGCCATTTTTGCCCCCTATTGCTCCTCTGTAAAATACTTCATACTTAAATATCTTTCTCCTGTATCTGGGAGAATTACTACCATAAGTTTTCCTTCTAATTCATTTCTTTTTGCTATTTTCAATGCAGCGAAAGTAGCTGCTCCTGAAGAGATACCAGCTAAAATACCCTCCTCTCTTATAAGTCTTTTAGTGGTAGCTATTGCCTCTTCATCTTTTACCTTAATAACTTCATCAATTAGTTCTTTATCAAGCACCTCAGGCACAAAACCAGCTCCTATTCCTTGAATTTGATGAGAGTTGGCTTTCTCTCCAGAAAGAACAGCTGATTTTGCCGGTTCTACAGCTACTATTTTAAAAGTTGGTTTTTTCTCTTTTATAAATCGGGCAATGCCTGTAATTGTGCCTCCCGTTCCCACACCACTTACTACAATGTCTACTTTTCCTTCCGTGTCTTCCCATATCTCTTTTGCTGTTGTTAGATAATGAGTGCGAGGATTTGCAAGATTTTTAAATTGTTGGGGGATAAAGACATTTATATCTCTCTCGGCTATCTCTTCTGCTTTCTTTATTGCTCCCTTTATTCCCTCTGAGCCAGGAGTTAGGATAAGTTTTGCCCCAAAAGCCTTAAGCAGATTTCTTCGTTCTACACTCATTGTATCAGGCATAATTATAGTTAATTTATAGTCTTTAACTGCGGCTACAAAAGCCAAACCAATACCAGTATTACCGCTGGTTGGCTCTATAATAATTGTATCTTTATTAATTAACCCTCTTTTTTCCCCCTCCTCAATCATAGAAAGTCCTATGCGGTCTTTTATACTTCCACAGGGATTAAAAAACTCAAGTTTTCCTATTATCTCTGCTTTTAAACCTCTGGTTATCTTATTTAATCTCACCAAAGGCGTTTTCCCTATTAATTGTGTGATATCCTTAGATACTTTCATCTTTATTCTTTGTCTATTAAGTAGGTAGAAAATTTTTCTTCCGAAAGTTTTCTTAATTTTCCAAGTTTTCCTTCTAATTCTTCTATTCTTTCTTCTAAACCCTTTATCCTATTTATTAGAATATTCACTGCTTCAGCTACAGGGTCGGGCAGCTTGCCATGTTCTAAATCAATTAAAGGCTTTATAACAGGTTTTTGAGGGTTAGTAATCCTTCCCGGAATCCCTACCACTGTAGCTCCTGGAGGCACTGGCTTTACTACTACTGAGCCTGCGCCAATCTTTGCCCCATCTCCTATTTCTATCGGTCCCAGAATAGTAGCTCCCGCTCCTATCACTACATAGTTACCAATTGAAGGATGACGCTTTCTTTTCTCTAAAGTAGTCCCTCCCAGAGTCACTCCCTGGTAGAGGAGAACATCATCTCCAATTTCTGCTGTTTCCCCAATCACTACCCCCATTCCATGGTCAATAAAGAATCTTTTCCCAATTTTTGCTCCCGGATGGATTTCAATTCCCGTTAAAAAACGAGCAATGTGAGAGAGAAATCGACCTAAAAAAAGAAGATTATGTACCCAAAAAAAACGGGCTATACGATATAACCAAAGGGCATGTAATCCAGGATAGCAGAATATCACTTCTATAGCACTCTTTGCCGCAGGGTCTCTCTTAAAAACAATCTGAATATCTTCTCTTATTCTCTCAAACATTTTGTTTCATCCTTTTTAATTTTAAAAAAGTAAACATCTTTTGATATTACACTTTTTAACCTATTTCGTCAAATGTACGAGAAATTTGGCTATAATAATACTGAACACTTTTTGAAAAAAGAATATAACAGAGTCTGCTACTTTACTTTTCTTAATTTTCTTTTGGTTGGCTTATTTTTTATTCCTTCATTGATAGCTTTCTCAATACAGGGAATTATCTCCTGCCAAGCTTTCAAAGCTTCACCATAAGCTTTTTCACCTTTGGCTGTCAGTTCGTAGATTTTACGTTCTCGGCCCTTTACAGTCCCTAATTTTACTTTAGCATATTTACCCCTCACAAATTCTTTAAGGATTGGGTAAATTGTGCTATAAGTAGGCACACAATAACCCTGGGTAAATTTCATAAGCCTTTGCAAAAGAACATATCCATGGATAGGTGCTTGATAAAGTGTATGGAGAATAAAAAACTTGCAGAGACTCATATTAATTAGTGATGCCCAGTACTTTCTCTCTTCTAATTTCATTTATGTTCCTTTTAAACCTTTACTATACTCCTCAAATTTTCCAAATGTTGTAGCGGTAGCACCCATCCCAACAAAAATTATAGAAAATCCTACCATAAAAAGCAGAGATCTCGTTATAATTATTCTCTTAAAAACTGGAGCTTCATCTTCCGAAGTTAATTCCTTGATCGATACACCAGAAATATATGAAATGTAAACCGGGATAAGCGGCAATATACAAGGAGAAACAAAAGATAAAGCTCCAGTAATAAATGAGACAAGCAGACCCGTATTATCCATTTAAAACTTTTTTAACTTTCTCTTCAATAACTATTTTGGGAACCGCTCCTACTATTTGATCCACAATACTCCCATCCTTGAAAAATAAGACTGCAGGTATTCCCATAATATTGTACTTACCAGCAATTGATGGATTTTCATCGGTATTCAACTTTCCCACTTTAATCTGGCTGGCGTATTCATTGGAAATTTCTTCTATTGCTGGAGAAATCATTCTACAGGGCATACACCACGCAGCCCAGAAGTCCACTATTACTGGAATATCTGATTTGATTACCTCTTCTTCCCAATTGGACTCATTCAAAGTGATCTCGGCCATTTTTCTCCTCCATTTATATTTTTTGATATTTTTTAATAAATCAGCTCTTCTTTGATTTTGCATCACTGACTTTCAAACAAACTGTTGGTAGAATTTATACAGAATAAAGAATTTACAAAGATTCATATTAACTCAAATTCAGTAAATAGATCTGCTAAATATAGGTCAATTATTTCCAATACTTCCTCTTCTAATTTCATTTAAAAGCTCGGTTTATTATTCCGACCCTCATTATTTCAAACGTCTATATATTATAAGTATTTTTTACAACTGTCAAGAGAATCTCGGGACTTTTCCCCTCCGTCGCTGTTTAAGAGTAAATGGGTAAATGGGATGATGGGTTGATGGGATAATTAGATAAATTTTGTACTATTTTTTATAACTCCTTCATCTTTTCTCTTACTCCCCATTTCCTTATTTTCCTCATTTACTCCTCTACTCATTCACCCCTCTACTCATCTACCCAAATCTATAATGCTCCTTCGGGGAAAGTCCCTCGATAACCATATAAATTCCGTACTAATACTTTCTATAATGATTAGGGAGGAAAAAATTGTGATATTCTTGCATCTCTCATGTCCCGAGCAGCTGACTTAACAGCTTGCCGAATGTGGGATTAACTTATAATCTTTTTTATCCATGCGCTACCTAAAACTTTATCTTCCTCGTAAAACACTGCTAACTGCCCTGGTGTTATGGCTCTTTGGAGTCTTTCAAACTCAACAAAAACTTTATCTTTATCTATCACCTCAATACTCGCCGCTGTCTTTTTGTGCTTATACCTTATTTTCACCAGACACTTTAATTTTAAATCTATTTTCGGGATAGAGACCAAATTTAATCCCTCAGCAATAAATTTTCTTTTATATAAATCTTCATTTTTGCCTACAGTAATTGTATTGGATGCAGCATCAAGACCAATCACATAAACTGGTTTTCCTACAGCTATTCCCACTCCCCTTCTTTGACCAATGGTATAGCCGGCTATACCATTATGTCTTCCTAAAATATTTCCTTCTTTATCCACAATAAGTCCTTCTTTTACATCCAACTTGCTTTTTTTCACAAAATTCAAAATATCTCCATCTGGAATAAAACAAACCTCCTCACTCTCCCTTTCTGCCATCTTTAAACCTATATCTTTAGCTATCCCTCTTACCTTTTCTTTTCTGTATTTACCCAATGGAAATATAGCTTTACTTATCTGCTCTTGAGAAAGTAACGCTAAAAAATAGGACTGGTCTTTATTTTTATCTTCTCCTTCTTTAAGCAACCACCTTTTTTTATCTTGATTATATTCTACTTTGGCATAGTGGCCAGTGGCAATATAATTTGCTCCTAATTTTCTTACCTCATTGAGAAGAAGACCAAATTTAAGAGCTTTATTACAGACACAACAAGGATTAGGAGTTCTACCTTTTGTATATTCGTCAAGAAAATACTCGATAACCTCTTTTTTAAGTTCTTTTCTAAAGTCTACCATATAGTGAGGAATATTAAGTTTTTCTGCTACCTTTTTTGCCTTGCGGATATTATTGGGCAAACAGCATTTTGAGCAGTCTTCCCAGAGTTTCATAGTTACCCCTATAACATCCCAACCTTCTTTTTTTAATAAATATGCGGCAACTGAGGAATCAATTCCTCCACTCATTGCCACTACAATCTTTTGCATTTTTTTTTCCATTCTAATTCATTTTGTCCAATTTTAGGCATTCGCTCTAACCTTTGCAGAAAATGTGGCTATCTGCAATTTTATCTGTGCCACTTTCTTAGTGTAATTAGTTATATTAAGAACCCTTTTTCTTTTATTAGTTTCCTCAAAATTCTATCTTAAAACATAGGGATTGTAAACCTCATTAAATGTTTACTCTCTAATGGGGTTAGAGATGAAGGAAATTTTACAAAACAAAGGCATTCTCTATGACCCCCAGATAGTAAATGTTTGTGTAAAACTTTTTGTACAGGAAGGGTTTTAAGTTCAAGCCGGATTCGGCAATTTAAATAATGACCATTAAGTTTATCCTAAAATATTGTTCTGAGTCTAATCTTCATAAAAATTAAATTTTTTAGGAGCAAAAAATATTTTTCTTTTTTGGACAGGGACGACTTCGGCCGCTCTTTGCAAAACAAGAGCTAAAGTCTATTGGGAGGCTAAAGCCTTCTCTACCCAGGCCAGACACTCTAACAGTTTGCCGAATCCGGGTTCAAGTAAGATAGAAGACAGCAAGATTACCCAATGACAGTATCTAAAAAGCCTTGCTCAAGCTTACTACTTTGAGCTTTCTCGCATGCAGAGCGTTTATTTTTAAACCAGAAACCTACCAGCCAACAAGCTTAAATAAATCCTGAAAATACGCTTTAAAATTTGGCATTCCTTTTTAATTTAGTATACTAACAAAATAGAATTTTTAAATAGGTTAAAGAATGAAAGAAAAATTTAAAAATACCTCAGATGTTCAGTTAATGCTTAATTTTAAAGAGGGGGACATCTCTTCTTTTGAAGAACTTATAAAAAGATATAAAAAATCTGTTATAAATATAATCTACAGATTTTTAGGCGATAGAGATGAGGCAGAAAATTTAGCCCTGGAAGTATTTTTAAGAGTTTATAAATCAGTCAAAAAATACAGAGCAAGAGCTAAGTTTACTACCTGGTTATATAAGATTGCAGTAAATCTTTCTCTTAGTGAGTTGAAGAAAAAAAGAAAACATTTTTCTATTTCTTTAAATACACCTATTATTAAAGATAAAGGAGGGTTCAGAGAGCTAATTGATGACGTTGCCGACCCTTCTCCTCCACCTGAAAAAATATTAGAAGAAAAAGAGAGGAATTTCTTAATAAAAAAAGCTATTAGTCTTTTGCCTCCCGGGCAAAGAATGGCAGTTATTCTTCGGATATACGAAGAGTTATCCTATAAGGAGATATCCAAAATTTTGGATTGTTCGGTAAAAAGTGTGGAATCCAAACTATATCGGGCAAGGACAAACTTAAAGAAAAAACTTCAATCTTATTTTGAAATTGAAAGTTAGCTTTTGCAGGAAAATCCTTTTATAAAGTAGGGAACGGTCGCGACCGTTCCCTACCTCAATAAATGTGGAATCTGTGATTCAAAAACAATCCTTTCGGTATACAGGGCAGATCGCTGTCAGCCTAAGGGATTATAAGATTAAAAAATACCTAAAATTGGACATAAAAGGTGTATAACAAATTTCGTGCAAAAGCTGGCTAAAAAATAACGAGGGTTTTTAAGAAAAGGGGAGTTTATATAAATAGAGGAGAGAAATAAAGTGAAATGCAAGAAAGTGAAACAAAAATTAGGAGCTTATCTTGATGGAGAATTAAAAAAAAGAGAAAGAGAGTTAATTGAAGAACATCTTAAAAAATGTGCTGATTGTCGTCAAAAATTAACTCTTTTCTCTCAGCTTTCCAAAACACTTAAGAAATGGAAAGAGGTGGGATACTCAGATGAATTCGAGGCAAATCTTTGGCAAAGGATTTCTCTTGAAAAAGAGAAAAAGGGCTCTTTCCGAAATATTTTCTGGCAAGCAGAACAAATCCTTTTACCTGTGGGAATAGCTATTATTTTAATAGCAGGAGTAATCTTTTTAAATGAATTTTTAAACGAGAACCTCTTTCCCCAAACTTCTAATTTAGAAGAAGAGTATTTTGCTTCTTCAGCTCTTAACAGTTTCCAGGATATTTCTCCTGATTCCCTGTCAGATGTTTACATTGATTTAATTTCAGAAGGTGAAAGTCAATGAAGAGAAAATCAGTTATAATTTTAATAGTCATTTTTGTTATTGGTTTTGCTTCAGGTATGTTTACAGATAAGATGATAGAAAAAAGAAGGTTAGCTTTTTCACCTCAACCTCCATCAGGATTTCTTTCCGAGTATTTAGCCTTATCTAAATCCCAAAAGGATAAGATTAACGCTATGCACAGGATTCTTTATGTAAAAATAGCAGAGTTAAGAACCGAACTTAGCCAGAAGCGAAGAGAATTATATAAATTATTAAAAAATCCTGAGCAAAATACAGAAGAAATTAATCAAAAAATAGATGAAATTGCTTCCTTGCAAAAAGATATTCAAAGAGAATCAATGAATAATCTCAGAGAAATGAGGAAAGTTTTAACCAAAGAGCAACAAGATAAATTTTTTTCTTTAATAAAGAGAAGACTAAATAATAGAGGTGAAAGATGGGAGAGAATGTTAGGAAAAATGAAGGGAAGAAAAGGATGGTAGGGAGAGTTATTCTTATAATAGTGTTCCTGATAGCTTTAAGTTTTTCTTCTGTTTACGGAGAAGAGACAAAAGAAAAGGTCGCTAAAAAAGGAGACGCTTTAGAAGAGGTTAAAAAAGAACTTACTCTTGAGCAGGCTCTTCAAAGCTCACTGGAAAATAACCTTAAAATCAAGAAGGCTTTGCTCGATTTAGATAATGCAAAGATAGCCTATGAAAAGGCAAAGGCAAATAATCTTCAAACTGAATCCATAATTGATATGAAAAAGGCGGATTTAGACTGGCAGAAAGCTCAAAATAATTTTGAAAAAACTAAACAAGAAGCTCAATTAGAGGTTATCTCTGAATATATAAATCTCAAAAATTTAAAAGAAGAACTCCCTTTAAAAGAAGAAAATGTAAAGTTAAGCCAGGGAAACTTAAAGAGAGTAAAAGAAAAGGTAAAAACAGGAATCGCTGGTGAGATAGACAAGTTATCTGCCTGTATAGATTTACAGATGGCAGAAGATGAATTAAACAAAACTCAGCGTGACTTAGAAAAAACAAGTAAAAATCTTATTTTAGATACGGGAATAAAAAATATTGGTCAGTTCTTCTTGACGACAGATTTTTCCGAACCCACTGTCAACCAATCTTTAACTCTAAAAGATTTTATAGAAAAGGCTTTAAAAAACAGAAAAGAGATTAAATTTGCCCAAAAAGATATAGAAATAGCTGAATTAGAAATAGAGAAATTAAAGATGGAAGATGCTCCTTCTCTGGATATAGGTAAAGCTGTTGGTGAACTTACCTTATCTCGTATAGCCTTTGAACAAGAGAAAATAGATATAGAAAAAGAGGTTAGAGAAAAATTCAATCAACTAAAAAATTTAGAAGATGAGCTTAAACTACAGGCTCTTAAATTTGAGAGGGGAAAAAAGGATTTTGAAAATGCTCAAGAACAGTTTAAGCTTGGATTGATAACTTCTGATGAACTATCCTCAGAAAAAATAAGTTACCAGGAGATAAAGCTTAACTGTGAGAAAAGTAAAGGAGACTACTTCTTAGCCTATCAAGAATTTTTAGTTAGCCTTGGAGAAAAAATAAACTTAGGTAGTAAGAATGAAGATTGAAAAAGTTATCGGGAGCTTCCTTCTTTCCCTGCTTTTTCTTTCTCTTCCTTTGAAGATAGAAGCAGCTACTGCATTAACATTAAAAGAAGCAATAAGACTCTCTTTAAAGAATAATCCCGAGATTTTAAACTCTCAAGATAATTTAAAGATGGCAAATTTAAGTTTAAAGCTGACTGAGAAAAACTTTCTCTCTCCTGAAATTAATTTAACATTAAACCCATTTAATCTCATAAATATACAGGGGGAGGAGAAAAAAACAGAAACAGAGATGGAATTAGGGGGAGAGGTAAAATCGTCTAAAGGCTGTGAAATAAAGACTAATTATAAAGGGAATTATGATTATCATAAAGAAAAATACACCTCCTATTACAGTTTACAAATAAAGCAGGTTCTCTTTCGGGATAGTAAGTTAACTCCAGCTTATTTGCAGCTCTACAAAGCTAAAATAGCTGAAGAAGAAGCTGAGCTTGATTTAAAGTGGAAAGAAAAAGAGGTTATCTTATCCACTGTTAAAAATTTTTTGTATCTCCAGGAGATGGAGGATTCCCTTAATTTAACAAAAGAGAAGATAAAACAAGAGCAACTAAAATTAGAAAAAATTAAAAAAATGGTAGAGAAAGGTTTCGCTGGAGATTTAGATCTTTTAGAAATAAAGATAAAATTAGAGGAGGATAAAGAAAAGCTCCATAATTTAGAAGATGAGTCCAATTTAAAAAGATGCGAGTTTTTTCATTCTTTAGGATTAGAGAAGAATATCTCTTTACCACTAACTCATCCTCAAATTTTAAAAGATAAATTAAAAAAAGAGACTAAAAAATTAGTTAAAGAAGAGTTTAATAAGAAAATAATTTTGCAGAATATAAAAGTTGAAAAGGCATACCATAAGGTTGATGAAGGAAATCTTCAATTAAAAACAGCAAAAAGAGATCTGCATCCAGATTTATCTCTCACACTTGGTTATACCTCTAAAAAAGTCCCTCCGGAAGAATTTGAGCCTGCAGAGTGGAGAGTAGGTTTAAATTTGACTTACAAACTATTTGATAGTGGAAAGAGAAAAATATCAGAAAAAATAGCTTACGAGAGCTTGAAAGAAGCAAAAAGAGAGCTTGAAGAGACTAAGGATTCAGTAGAAACTAATATTTATTCAAAAAAGAACGAATTAAAAAAAGCTATCTCGCAGCTTGAGCTTCTTGATTTAAAACGAGAAAAAGAAGAATTGGAGCTAAAATTGAAAAATAGACAGTTTATTTCAGGCATAATAAGCAAAGAAGAATTGAGGGATTTTCAAATAGAGGAAAAAGAAATTGAAAATAGTTACCAGCAAGCTTTGCATAATCTTTTAATTTCATATCTCTCTTATAGAGAATCTCTGGGAATAGAATTAAATATTAATGAGGTAATCTTAAAATGAAAAGAGTTCTCTGGTATATAGGGATAATTTTATTAATTGTAGTAGGTGTCTGGTATGGTTATAGGAGATTTTCCCCAAAAGAAAAAAAAGCGACAGTTTTCCCTATTTCGGAGAGAACTTTTAAAGTAGAAAGAGGGGATATTATTAAAACTATTTCTGCCTTTGGCCAGGTTGCAGCCAATAGAGAAGCTTCTTTAACTTTCAGAAGCGGAGGCATTATAAATAAGATATATGTTAAGAAAGGCGACAGAGTCAAAAAGGGTAAAATTTTGGCTGTATTAAATAATGCTCAGCAAAAAGCTAATCTTTTTCAAGCAGAGAATGATTATAAAAAGGCTAAGGTGGATGGAGCGGCAAGTGAAATAGAAGAGAAGAGGCTAAACTATGAAGCATCTTATGAGAGCTATCAGAAGACTATTATTCAGGCTCCTTTTGATGGAGAGATAGTGGATGTATCAGCTTATGAGGGAGATACCGTCTCCTCTTCAACTCCTATTGTATCCTTAGTTAACCGTGATAAGATGTTCGTAGAAGCTGATGTGGATGAGGTGGATATCAAAGAGGTTTCAGTGGGACAGCGAGCAGAGGTGAGTTTTGACGCTTATCCAAATTTAACCCTTCCTGCCAGAGTAAGTGATATCTCTCCTATAGCTATAGCTAAAGGAGGGATTACTATAATTGAGGTAAAATTAGAGTTATTTGAATTTGATGAGCGAATCAAATCTGGATTTTCTGCAGAAGCAGAGATTGTAGTAGCAGAGATTCATAATGTCTTAAGGGTCCCTCTAGAATCTGTAGTAGAGAGGGAAGGCGAACATTTTGTCTCTTTAATAACTAAAAAGGGGGATAAAACTGTTTCTGTAAAAGTGGGGATAAGCAACGAGGAATATATTCAAATAACCTATGGTCTCAAAGAAGGAGATAAAATTGTGGCTAATGGTTATAAATTATATGAAAAATTAGAAGAAGGAAGGAAGGGGGAAGAGAAAGGAAAAGAAGTAATGAAAATAATAAAGGGAAAGAATCCAAAAAAAGAATTTCGACCGCCTAAACCTATGTTTAAATGATGAAAAAAATATTATTTGGAATTAAAAATGTTAAAAAGATATACAAAATGGGAGAGGTATCTGTTCCTGCCTTAAGGGGTATTAGCTTAAAGGTGGAAAGGGGAGAATTTATAGCTATTACTGGTCCATCAGGTTCAGGAAAATCAACTTTAATGCATATTTTAGGATGTTTAGATAAACCCACAGAGGGTATTTTTTACTTTGATGGCAAGAATATATTAGAAGCTTCTGAAGATAATCTGGCAGAAATTAGAAATAAAAAGATAGGTTTTGTCTTCCAGCAATTTAATTTACTCGGTGGAATGAACGCTTTAGAGAATGTGGAGACACCTTGCATTTATGCTGGGGTAAAAAAAGATAAACGCATAAAAAGAGCGAAAGAGCTATTAAATAAGGTAGGTTTAGAGGAGGAAAGATTTTCCCATCATCCCAATAGGCTTTCAGGAGGACAGAGACAGAAAGTAGCCATCGCTAGAGCTTTAATTAATAACCCTGCTCTTTTGCTTGCCGATGAGCCAACAGGAAGCCTGGATACAGTTAGCGGAGATGAAATAATAAAGATATTTCAAAATTTAAATAAAGAAGGCAAAACTATCATTTTGGTTACTCATGAGAGCTATATTGCTCATCATGCAAGGCGCATTATTCATCTAAAAGATGGCCTTATAGAGGAGGATAAAATAAACAATGATCTTTGAGTTGATTAAGATAGCCTTTAATAGTTTAAAGGCTAATAAACTGCGCTTTTTTCTCTCCATATTGGGAATAATAATTGGTGTAGCTGCTGTAATTGCCGTTATCTCTATTGGAGAGGAGGCTACCTATAATGTGAAATCTCGGGTTTCCTCTCTTGGTTCGGGATTAATCATTGTTACTCCAGGATTTAGAGGAGGGAAAGGAGGAAAAGTTAGCCAGGAGGTAAGTAATGTTTTTTCTTTAGAGCTTGCGGAGGAAATAGTAAAAAAATCCCCTGATATTGATAAAGTAGTGCCCTCTATACAAAAAGGTGCTCTTTTAAAATATAAGAATAATAATTTTCAAGCGAGGATATCAGCCACAACCCCTGATTATGAGAAGGTATTAAATTGTCCTGTGGATGAGGGTAGATTTCTCAGCGAAAAAGATATTGAGGAATATAAAAAAGTGGCTGTTTTAGGGAAAAATGTAGTTACAGAACTATTCCCTGAAGAGGACCCTTTAAATAAAAAGATAGTTCTACAGACAGGAAGCCATAAACTTGTTTTTCAGGTTGTTGGCGTTTTAAAAAGCAAGGGACAAATGATGCTTTTTAACTTCGATGACCAGGTATATATCCCTGTAAGTACTATGATGAAAAGAATTTCTGGAGAGAAATTCGTTCAGCTTTATTTAGCTCATACAGATAATCCTGACCGAGCAACCGACGCTACTAAACAGATAAAATTTCTCTTAACCAGAAAATTAGAAGACCCTGATCTTTTCAGAGTAAGAAACCAGCAGGAGATTATTGAAACTGTTGGAAGGGTTACTTCTATAATGGTCTTAATGTTAGCAGGTATTGCTGGGATTTCTCTTTTGGTAGGGGGAATTGGTATAATGAATATTATGCTTGTCTCGGTCACAGAGAGAACGAGAGAAATAGGTATCAGGAAAGCTATAGGAGCAAAAAGAAAGGATATTTTAATTCAATTTTTAGTGGAATCTTTAATAATAAGTATAACTGGTGGAATAATTGGATTAATTTTAGGAGTGATAATTTCTGCGCTGGTAGCCTATTTTAATCATTGGCCTCTTATTTTATCTTCTTTCTCTATTGTTCTTGCTTTTATCTTCTCCTCAGGGGTAGGACTTATTTTTGGAATTTATCCAGCAATGAAAGCAGCCCGCCTAAATCCCGTAGAAGCATTAAGGTATGAATAAGATTATTAAAAATAGAAAAAGACTGTCAGTTATGGCTCTATGTTAAGAAGCGTAGAATCTCCATTAACAATTTATTTCTTGTTGATATAAAAATGGCAGCTACAACCTTCCGGTTGCATATTACTTTCCTAACTTATATTTCAAGGTGTGGCCCCCGTCCTTAAAATCGGTCTTGATAACTATAGGAAAGTATTAGGGGATTTGTATGGTTATCGAGGGACTTTCCCCGAAGGAGCATTATAGATTTGGGTAGATGAGTAGAAGGGTGAATGAGTAAATGGGTAAATAAGGAAATGGTGGGTAAGAAAAAAGATGAAAGAACTATAAGAAATAGTACTAAAAAGTTTTATTCCATCAACTTAATTTCCTTGATCATATAAAAAAGTATTAGTTCGATTTTTATCTGTGAAATCAGAGATTTCTGATTTTTTTCAGAAATCTCTACAAAAATTGGTTGACAAAATATTAAATTTTTTTTATAATTATTAAAAAGGTTTAATTAATATGAAAAAGAAAATTCACCCTATTTTAAAAAGCTTAAAACCTCTAGTTAAGGCATTGGGTAAAACATTGGGAGAAAATTACGAGATTGTTTTGCACGATTGTAGTGATCTCCAAAATTCTATTATTATGATAGCCAACGGTTATATAACAGGTAGAAAAATAGGCGGACCTATAACAGATCTCGCTTTGCGTATGCTAAAATCTAATCATAAAAATAATATGATGATAAACTATGAGACTAAGGCTAAAAATGGGAGAAAACTTCGTTCAACCACTGTCTTCATTCGGGATGAGAAAAACAAAATTATAGGTTGCCTGTGTATCAATCTTGATTTAAGTAAATATTTGGAAGCCAAGAAATTACTTGACGAATTTTGTATTACTACAAAATTAACTAAACAAAAAGAAAAAACACCCGAGACATTCGCTCAAAACCCAAGAGAATTACTGCATGAAGCTTTTAAAAAAGCTATGAAACAAATAGGCAAACCTATGAATATGATGCAAAAAGAAGATAGGTTGAAGCTTATAGAATTATTGAATGAAATGGGAATTTTCGCAATAAAAGAAGCAGTTGATTTAATAGCTGGTGAATTAGGTATATCTCGTTACACAGTATACAATTATTTAAGAGATATAAGAGTGAACAAAAAAAAATACTGAAAGTTTCCCATAGATTCACAACAAATAGTACCATTATAGATAAGGAGCTTGAATGAAAAAAGAAATCATCGTTACAAAAAAGGCACCAGCAGCTATTGGGCCATATTCACAAGCAATAAAAGCAGGAGAATTCGTATTTGTTTCGGGCCAACTCCCTATAGACCTATCAACAGGAAAATTAGTTGAAGATAATATTAAAAATCAAACAAGGCAATGCCTGGAAAATATAAAGTCTATTTTAGAAGCAACAGGTTCTTCTTTAGATAAAACAGTAAAAGTTACTGTATTTCTTAAAGATATGGATGACTTTCCTAAAATGAACAAAATTTATAAACAGTACTTCGATAAGGATTTTCCAGTGCGTTGTTGCGTAGAAGTAAGTAGACTTCCGAAAGACGCTGAAATAGAAATTGAGGCGATAGCGATAAGCATAGCAAAAGAGAATCAATCTCAATAAGTATTACTTATTT
>JAGGXI010000043.1 GCA_021163155.1 Candidatus Aerophobota bacterium | reverse complement strand
TTTAGAGAAATTACGCGAACTTACCGAAGAGTATAATGTAGTATTGATTTTTGATGAAGTAAAAACAGGAGTCAAGATAGCAGCTGGTGGAGCATCAGAGTATTATCATATAAAGCCAGATTTAATTGCTCTTAGTAAATCTCTTGCTTGTGGTTTTTCCTTAGGTGCATTTGGAGGTAAAAGAGAGATTATGGAACACTTATGCCATGGAGAGGTTGCTCATGGAGGGACATATAACGCAAATCCACTTGCTGTAAAAGCAAGTACAGTAGCTTTAAGGGATGTTTTAACAAAGGAAAACTTTGAACAGGCTGTAAAGCTTGAGGATAAGTTAGCAGAAGGTATCAGGAAGATAATGAAGGATAACAATATTCCTGGTTATGTTAATAGCATAGGTACATGCGGAATGGTTTTCTTTACAGAACATGAAATTTCTGATTACAGAAGTTTTGTGAAATATTTTAATGTTGATAGACTCACGAGACTTTGGTTTGAGTTAATGAATAATGGAATATGGATATCTCCTCGTGCAGATGAACATTGGACTGTTTCTGTGCAGCATACAGAGGAAGATGTTGAAAAGTTTTTGGAAGCTTTTCGAAAAGTTGCTCCCGAGTTATAAAAGATGTCAGGTTATCCCATAGCCTAACTGTGGGATAACCTTGTTTCACCTTTGTTAATGCAAAAAGTTAATAAAAGTATTTTTGTTCTTTGAAGAATCAGAACTCTCAAAATAAATATAGAAATAGCTTTTAAGTATAACTACTTTTAATTAAAAAGTTGAAGGGGGGTGAAAGAAGAGCTTTTGGGAGCGCTGTTATGTATAAAGAAAAGAAATTTTAAATTTTAAAGGAGAAATATAAATGTTAGAAATTGGACATTATGCTTACAGTGGGTGGGTAATAGGAGGAGTGTCTATATATATGGCGGTGATGGTATTCATAGGATGGTGGGCTTCACATTATGTAAAGGGAGCTACTGATTATATAGTTGCTGGTAGACGTCTTCCCTACTGGATGCTTGTAGGGACACTTGTTGCTACTTGGTTTGGCGCTGGACCTATAATGGGAGGGGCAGCCAATGGTTACCTTTTTGGCATGCAAGGAGTAATTTTTGACCCCTTCTCGGCTGCCATATGTTTTCTTCTCACCGGCATTTTCTTTGCTCGTTTAATGCGTCGAGCTCGATTTATAACTTTAGGAGATGTTTTTGTTGTTCGTTATGGGAAAACAATGGGTGTTTTTAGTATTATCGTTCTATCTATTGCAGAAATGGGATGGGTTGGCTCTCAACTTGTAGCTTTTGGCGCTATTCTTAACGTATTTACCGGTTTACCTATGGCATACGGGATAATTATATCCTGTGTTGTGCTAATAGGTTATACTTACCTTGGAGGAATGTGGGCCGTAACTCTCACAGATGTGATTCAGTTTCTCATCTTAACTGCTGCTTTATTGATTGCTTTTCCTCTGGTTATTGGCCATTTAGGAGGATGGGGCTCTTTTGTGGCTAAAGCTGGTAACTGGGCTGAGCTTCCTACCTGGGCTATTACTCCAGTAAAAGGAGATGCTGGTTACCTTGGGTATACAGGTTCTATGGGCTGGCTTTATTACATTGCTGCCTGGTTATCTATTGCTGTAGGGAGTATTTGTGCTCAAGACCTTATGCAAAGAGTGCTTGCCGGAAAAAACGAAACAGTGACTGTTCGTGCATGTTATACAAGCACAGGCATATATCTCACTATTGGTCTGATTGGTCCTCTTTTAGGAATTGCTATGTACGCAATAAATCCTAATCTTACCATAGCAGACACAGAGTTAATAATTCCCTGGATGACTGCTCATTTCTTACCTCCTTATCTTGCGGTGTTTTTTGTGTGTGGTCTGTTTGCGGTTCTTATGAGTAGTTCTGATAGCGCCATTTTGGCCAGTGCTTCTCTTTTTGGGAATAATCTCCAGAAGATGTTTAAGCCAGATGCTACGGATAAGGATGTTCTTCGCTGGTCAAGAATTATGGTGCCTATTGTAACTATAGTAGCTCTGTTTATAGCTTTACGGCTACAAACTATCTATAAACTAATGGTTATTGCCTGGACAATTATTCTTGTGGGTCTTTTCGCATCTTACGCTGCGGCTTTTTTCTGGAAAAAAGCTAATCATATCGGCGCTTTAGCTTCTCTTTTTGCTGGTTTTGGTTCTTGGATTATGCTTATCTACCACTATCTTCCTGCAACTATGGAAGCTAATGTAGGAATAGTAGAGGAGGGTAAAGTCTATATGGATTGGGCTGTATGGGATGCAGTTTATATAGCTTCTACCTGGGGTTTTATCATTTCCATTGTTACTCTTATCGTCGTCTCTCTTCTTACTCAGAAGATAAATCCTCCAAAGCCTATTGTTGACACAGATGGAAAGCCTCTTGCCATTAAAAATTGGGTTGGTTGGGGAACTGCGAAGTGGGAAAAAGCAATGGGAATTATTAAGGGAAAATAATTAATTAGAAATATCACATAGAAAAGGGAGTTAATTAAGGAATTTTATACTATTGCTTAATTAACTCCTCTATTTTAAACAGATAAAGGGGGGTATAATGAGATTGGTTTTAAATATAGAGGAATGCACAGGATGTAAGCTGTGTGAATTAGCCTGCTCAGCTAAAAATGAAGGTGTTTTTAATCCTAAAAAGGCACGATTAAAGATAATTGATTATTATACAGATAAAGGTAGAGAAATAACGGGAAAGTTTTGCACTTTATGTAAGAAGTGTTTAGAGGCTTGCCCAACAGAAGCGATAACTTTTAATGACGAGTGGCTTACTGTTGATGATGAGCTCTGCACAGGTTGTGGAGAATGCGTTGATGTTTGTCCTCAAGGGGTAATTTTCTTAAATGATGAGGATAAATCAACTATCTGTAACTTCTGCGAGGGTAATCCCTATTGTGTTGAGTGGTGCCCAAGAGAATGTTTAAAGCTGGAGGTGGCAGAATGAAAAGCTATATGGGAAAGATATTAAGGGTAGACCTTTCATCTGGAAAGGTAATAGAGGAGAAAACTAAGGAAGAATGGCTAAATAAATATTATGGGCAAAAGGGTCTTGGAATTCGTTACTTGCTTGAGGATATAGAGCCTAATATTAACCCTTTGTCTTCAGAGAATGAAGTTATATTAATTCCGGGTATTTTTGCAGGAACTATTGTCTCTTCTGCGGGAAAGTTGGCGATTGCCTCCAAGTCTCCAGCCACGGGAACAATTGATGATGGTTCTGTGGGAGGCTCTATGGGAGCAGAGATTAAATATGCTGGTTATGATGCCATTATAATTAAAGGGAAAGCTGAACATTTAGTATATCTTTATATTACTCCTGATAAAACTGAGGTAAGAGATGCCAAATTTCTTAAAGGAAAAGGAACTCATCAAACTGATTTTATGTTAAAAAAGGAGTTAAAAGATCAGGAGATAAAGATTATAAGTATAGGTCCTGCAGGAGAGAATTTAGTTAAAATCGCCTGCATAACATCTGAGCTTTATAGACAACAAGGAAGGGGAGGTATTGCTGCTGTTATGGGCAGTAAAAATCTTAAAGCAGTAGCCGTCAAGGGATGGAAAGATGTAAATGCCCCTGATATCTCATCTTTTGTTAAAACTGTTTATGAGATTAATAAAAAGAATATCCTTATTCCTGATAATAGTTGGACTGTTTCAGATGGAACATTAATATTTGGTGATCTTATGAATGATGGAGGAATACTGCCTACACGAAATTTTCAAACTGGAGTTTCTCCAATTTATAAAAAATTACATTTAGAAATAGTAGATAAAAGGAAAAAAGGTAATAAAGCTTGCTTTGGATGCGCTCTTGCTTGTGGCAATTACATTAAGATCAATAATGTGACCTTAGAAGGGCCTGAGTATGAAACACTTAATATGGCAGGATGTAATTGTGGCATTGCTGATTTAAAGGCAATAACTCAGTTTAATAAAGACTGTGATGATTTAGGGTTGGATACTATCTCTGTAGGAAATATAATTGCTTATGCAATGGAAATGAGGGAAAAAGGTATCCACGATTTTGGATTCTCTTTTGGAGATGTAGAAAATTATTTAAAACTTCCAGAAAGAATTGCTTATAGAAAAGGGGTTGGTAATGAACTTGCAGAGGGGGTGAAATTTTTATCTGAAAAATATGGGGGGAAAGAGTTTGCTATGCAAGTAAAAGGGTTGGAGGTACCCTCTTATGACCCTCGAGGTTCCTGGGGGATGGGATTAGCTTATGCTACATCTGATAGAGGAGCCTGTCATATGAGAGCATTTCCGATAACAGAGGAGGTTATTGAAAAAACAGTGGAACCATTTACATTTGAAGGAAAAGCAAAACTTGTTATAGATGGTCAACATTATAATTCTATAAAGTTTAGTGTTGGTGTATGTGATTTATGGGCTTTAGATCTTGATCTCTTAGCAAAATTACTAAATATGGCTACAGAAAGTAATGTAACTGGAGAAGACTTAACAAAAGGTGGAGAGAGAATCTGGAATTTAGGTAGAATCTTTAATGTTATGGCGGGATTTCGTAGGAAAGACGATATATTACCCGAGCGTTTCTTTACTGAACCTCTTCCTGAGGGTCCGGCAAAGGGTAAAGTATTACCAAAAAAAGAATTTGAGAAAACTCTTTTGGAATATTATCACCTCCGCGGATGGGATGAAGAAGGAATTCCTTTTAAAAAGAAACTTAAAGAGTTAGAGGTGGATGAAGGAGTAATTAAAAAGTTTGAGAGGTATTTAAAGAAAGGAAATTGACTTATAGATTTTGCTGGTGGGATAAGGATTAACAATATAACGAGAACCTGAGTTTTTAAAAGGAGCTAAAATATGTATGGATTCTTTAATCGACTTTTGAGAGTAGATTTAAGTAATCAGGGTTATAGGACAGAAGATATATCAGATGAAGTTCTTAAAACCTATCTTGGAGGTAAAGGATTAGGGAGTTATCTTTTGTTAAATGAGATTAAAAAAGAAGCTGACCCTTTATCTGAAGATAACAAATTAATCTTTGCTATAGGTAGTGCAACGGATAGCAAAATCCCTGCTGCCAGTAGATTCGGGGTATTCACTAAATCACCTTTAACTAATTTTTATGGAGAATCTTATGCTGGAGGAAAGGTAGCCCCTCAGATAAGCAGAACAGGTTATGATGCCATTATCTTTGAGGGAGTTTCTAAATCTCCTGTTTTTGTAGAGATTTCTAATAAAGGAGTTAAATTTCATTCTGCTTCTCATCTTTGGGGAAAAGAGACCTATGAGACTGAAGATGCTGTTTTAAAGGAAGTAAATATCCCTCAAGCTCAAGCAGTGGTTATAGGGCCAGCGGGGGAGAATTTGGTTAGATTTGCCTGTGTCAAAAATAATTACTGGCGTTCTTTAGGAAGATGCGGTATGGGAGCGGTGATGGGCTCCAAGAAATTAAAGGCTGTAGTCTTTCATGGGGGAAAGCAGAGGAAATTTTTTAATGAGAACCTTTTAAAAAAATATATTAAGGATTTAAGGGCTAAAGGGAAAGATAATCCTGGTGTAGCTGCTTATAGAAGATTGGGTACTACCCAGATGGTAGCTATAAATAACAAGGCGGGAGCATTCCCTACTAAATACTGGTCAAAGGGACATCGCGATGATTGGGAGAGAATAAGTGGAGATACCCTTATCAAAGAGTTAAAGGTAAAGTCAACCGCTTGTACAGGCTGTTTTATGGCTTGTGGAAAACTCAGTGAGGTATTAAAAGGAAGGCATAAGGGATTGACTATCGAAGGGCCTGAATATGAGACAATCTATGTCTTTGGAGGACTCTGCTTAATTGAAACTTTGGAGGAAATAGTTTATTTAAATGATCTCTGTGACCGTTTAGGAATCGATACAATGACTGCAGGCAATTTGGTGGGTTTTATTATGGAAGCTTCTCAAAGAGGTCTTATCAATACTAAATTAAATTATGGTGATGTTGATGGAGCAGCTAAATTAATTAAAGATATCGCTAAAAAAGAAGGATTAGGAGCTATCCTTTCTCAGGGAATAAAGTCAGTTAGCAAAGAACTTAACTTAGAGGATTTAGCTATTCATGTGAAGGGTTTGGAGCCAGCAGGTTATGACCCTCGCACCTTAAAAGGGATGGGATTAGCTTATGGAACCTCTGATAGGGGAGCCTGCCATTTAAGATCTACTATATATAAAGCAGAGCTATCCGGGATGATTGCTCCCGATGCTATTGAGGGAAAAGCTGAAATTTTTGTAGATTTTGAGGATAGACATACCCTTTTTGATACATTAATCCTTTGCCGATTTTATAGAGACCTTATTGGTTGGGATGATTTAAGTACTATCTATGAAGCAACTATAGGTCTTAAATTAAGCAAAGAAGATTTAAAGAGAATTTGCTGCAATATAATGGATGTTACCAGAAAGTTTAATATAAGAGAGGGGTTAACTAAAAAGGATGATCTTCCTCCCCCTCGATTCTTTAGCGAACCTATTGAGAATGGAAAAGTGATAAAAAGAGAAGATTATGAGAGAATGCTTTCCGATTATTATGGTTTAAGAGGATGGGATGAGGAGGGAAGACCAAGGGGTTAAGTAGATACAAAAATTGTGTTTTAGGAGTTTGATATAAATGAAGCAAGTGAATTGCACAAATAATCAATCATTGGAAGGGATAAGAGTACTTGATTTATCCAGAGTTTTAGCAGGACCATACTGTTCTATGATGTTAGGTGATTTGGGAGCAGAAGTTATTAAAGTTGAGCAGCCTGAAGTTGGCGATGGGACAAGGCAATGGGGTCCCCCTTTTAAAGGAGGGGAAAGTGCTTATTTTCTCTGTATAAATCGAAATAAAAAAAGTATAACTATTGATTTAAAACATCCTGAAGGAATAAAGATTGTAAAGGAACTTGTTAAGGAAAGCGATATATTTATTGAGAATTTTCGTTATGGAACAATGAATAAATTTGGATTGAACTACGAGGTGCTTAAAAAGATTAATTCAAAGCTTATTTATTGCTCTATCTCCGGTTTTGGATCCACAGGACCTTATCGAGATTTACCAGGTTATGATTTTCTCATTCAGGCAATGGGTGGAATTATGAGTATTACGGGAGAGCCTGTGGGAGCTCCAATGAAAGTAGGGGTAGCTATAGTGGATATAACAGCAGCATTATATGTTACAAGTGCGATTTTAGCTGCTTTAATTTATAGGAAGGAAACAGGCGAGGGACAAAAAGTAGAAACATCTCTTCTTGAATCTCAAGTAGCTTGGTTAGCTAATGTGGGAAGTAATTATCTAATTTCCGGTAAAGTTCCTAAAAGGTATGGTAACGCTCACCCGAATATAGTTCCCTATCAAACATTTAAAACAAAGGATGAATATATTGCTTTAGCAATAGGAAATGATTTACAATGGAAAAAATTTTGTAAATTAGCTGGAATTGAGAAATTAGCAGAAAATCCTAAGTTTAAAATAAATTCCAAAAGAGTTGATAATCGAGAGGAGTTAATAGGAATTTTAAATAAGGTAATGTTAAAAAAAAGAGGGAAAGAGTGGGTTAAATTATGTAGAGATAAGGGAATACCTTGTGGTCCCATAAATACTATTGATAAGGTGTTTAATGATCCGCAGGTATTAGATAGAGGTATGGTTGTTGAGGTTAATCATCCCTCGGCAGGTAAAATTAAACTTGCTGGTATTCCTATGAAGCTTTCTCGCACTCCAGCTCTTGTTAAGACTCCACCTCCTCTTCTTGGTGAACATACCAACGAGATTCTTTCTGGTTTACTTGGATACAATAAAGATGAGATTCTCCGTTTAAGAAAAGAAAAAGTAATTTAGCCTATTAAGTTGGAAGGAGAGAAGTCTATGATTGAGATAAACGAAGAATTATGTAAAGGATGCGGTCTTTGCGTTGCCTTTTGTCCTAAAGATGTGTTAAAAATGTCAAATAAACTCACTAAAAAAGGGATTCATCCTCCTGAGGTGATAAATGAAAAAGATTGCACTTTATGTGGAAATTGCATGTTGTACTGCCCGGATTTAGCTATTGTTATAGGGAAGGAGGAGAAGATTGTCTAATAAAGTCTTAACAGGTCTTCATTTTATGCAGGGTGATATTGCTTGCGCTGAGGGAGCTATTGCTGCTGGCTGCAGGTTCTTTGCTGGTTATCCTATAACTCCGGCAACTGAGATTGCTGAAAGAATGGCAAAAAGATTACCTGAAGTTGGAGGAACTTATGCTCAAATGGAAGATGAGTTAGGTTCGATGGCAGCAATAATTGGTGCTTCCTGGACAGGAACCAGGGCAATGACGGCTACCTCTGGACCGGGAATTAGTTTAATGCTGGAAAATATTGGCTATGCTATAGCTACAGAGACTCCCTGTGTAGTTGTTAATGTTCAAAGGGGAGCTCCTTCAACAGGCAGTGCGACTTTATCTTTTCAAGGAGATATTTTGCAGGCAAGAAGAGGCTCTCACGGTGAATATGAAACGATTGCTTTAGCCCCTTCTTCCTCTCAGGAGATGTTTGATTTAACTATTAAGGCTTTTAATTTAGCAGAAAAGTTCAGAACCCCCGTTTTTCTTCTTGCCGATGCCTTTATCGGACATATGAGAGAGGAGGTTTTAATTCCTGATAAGAGTAAGATTAATATAGTGAAAAGAAAGCTGCCTCCTTGCAAAATGAGTTTAAATGAATATAAGAGTTCTCTTGATGAGAATGTAGCTCCTATGCCCATATTTGGTCATGGATTTAAGTCCCATGTGACCGGTTCTACTCATAATAGTTATGGGAAAAGAGATGTTACCAATTATGAGGCACTTGATTACGAGGTCAAACTTTTAAGTAAAAAAATCAGTAAACATAAAAGGGAGATAATTTCTGTGGATTCTGAGATAAAAGATTCCAATGTTGTCTTAATTTCCTATGGCACTACTTATAGGGCTGTCAGAGAAGCAAGAAAAATGCTTAAAAGAGATAATATCAATGTGGGAAGTTTTCGTCTTATTACTTTATGGCCATTTCCTGAGGAGGAGATTGAGGATTTAGCCAAAAAAGTTAAAAAAATCATTGTATTGGAAAATAATTTAGGTCAGATAGTTACCTATATTAAAGCTGCAGTTAAAGGTGAAGCTGAGGTTATCTTTCTTCCTCCTCAAGTGCTGGGAACACTTCATAAGCCTGATTATATTGTAGATAAGGTTAAGGAGGTAATCTAATGAAAATAGTACATCCTTTAATAAAATATGTTCGGCCGGGTTTCCTTTCCACTACAAATTGTGCTGGTTGTGGGAATGGTATTATAGCTCAAAGTATTCTAAGGGCAGTTGATGAACTTGAAATGGATATAGATGATTTTGTTTTTGTCTCTGGAATTGGGTGTGCTGCCTGGATTCCCAGTCCCTTTTTTAATGCCGATGTTCTACATACAACTCATGGTAGACCTATAGCTTTTGCCACAGGAGTTAAATTGAGCAATCCTAAACTAAGGGTAATGGTTGTCAGTGGTGATGGGGATCTTGTAGCTATAGGAGGGAACCACTTTATTCATGCTGCAAGAAGAAATATTGATTTAACAGTAATTTGCGCTAATAATGGAATCTATGGAATGACTGGAGGGCAGGTAGGGCCTACTACTCCTTCAGGTCTCAAGACTGCTACTACTCCTTACGGAAATTTAGAGAGGCCTTTTGACCTTCCTAATCTTGCAAAAGCAGCAGGAGCAGTTTATGTTGCTCGCTGGACAACCTATCATGCCCGGCAGCTGACAAAATCTATAAAGAGAGCAGTCCAAAAGAAGGGTTTTTCCTTTATCGAGGTTATCTCTCAATGCCCTGTTCAGTTCGGTAGAAGAACAGGGGCAGGAAATGCGGTAACTATGATGCAGAATTATAAAAAAAATTCGGTAAGTATTAAAAAGGTAGATAAGCTAAAAGAAAATGAGCTTAAAGGAAAGATAATAGTAGGAGAATTTATAGATAGGGAGGAGCCGGAGCTCTGTGAGGAAATAGCAAAAATGAGGGAGAGAATAGGATGAAAAAGGAGATAAGAATTGCAGGATTTGGCGGACAGGGAGTGGTTCTTTCTGGAGTAATTTTAGGAAAAGCTGCTGTTTTATATGATAGAAAAAGAGCTATACAAACTCAATCTTATGGAGCAGAAGCAAGAGGAGGAGGAGCAAGGTCAGAGATTGTTATCTCGGATGAGGATATAGATTATCCTAAAGTTATAAATCCAGATATTTTAGTAGCTATGTCTCAACAGGCTCTGGATAAATATGTAAAAGATTTAAAGCCCAAAGGTATATTAATAGTTGATTCTGAGTTAGTGAAAGATTTACCTGAAGATTATATCTTCTCTCTTTATCGAGTTCCTGCTTCTCAAATTGCTTCTAATGAATTTGGTAGGATTATAGTAGCCAATATGATTATGTTAGGTTTTTTAGTTAGTTTAACAGAAGTTGTTTCCCTAAAAGCACTGAAAAATTCTGTAAGGGAGAGTGTCCCCAAAGGAACAGAGGAGATGAATATTAAAGCGGTAGAAAGGGGGAGAAAAATAGGAGAGGTAGTAATTAAATAAAATTGCATAACATTGGAGTGAACCCCTAAAACTGGACAAAATGGGTTAGTGCAGTAAAATATTTGACAGGGCACAAAACACCCGATTAGGTATACTTAATATTAGCTGGTATGATATGTATCGTAAAAAAGCAGCCGAAGCTATGTTAAGACATTTAAAGAGTGTAAGAAGAGTTGTGCTGGGATGTAAACGAATTAAAGGAAGGTATTAATAAGGGGAAACTTTCAAAAAGTTTCAATATTATTATAGATAAGTTTTTTATCTTGTATTAAATTGGTAATGTTTTAGGGATAAACGAATGAATATTTAAGAAAGGAGATTTAGATGCCTAATCGACAGACTAATCAAGAATTATTTGAAGAAAGACAAAAGCAGGTTCCTCGGGGTCCTTACAATGTTACCCCCTTCTTTATTTCTGAAGCTAAGGGAGCAATCCTTAAGGATGTAGAGGGAAGAAGATATATTGATTTTACCGGGGGGATAGGAGTGGAAAATGTGGGGCATTGTGCTGAGGAGGTTGTCTCTGCTATAAAAGATCAAGCTGAAAAATATATTCATCCCTGCTTTCATGTAGTAATGTATGAGTCTTATATTGCTTTAGCTAAAAAGTTAAATGAGGCAACTCCAGGAAATTTTAAGAAAAAGACTATGTTTGTCAATAGCGGCGCAGAAGCAGTAGAGAATGCTATTAAAATAGCCCGTTATTATACGAAAAGAGATGCTGTGATCTGTTTTGAAAATGCTTTTCACGGAAGAACCTTATTAACCGCAAGTCTTACAAGCAAGGTAAAGCCTTATAAGTTCGGCTTTGGCCCTTCTGCTTCTGAAATATATAGAATCCCCTATGCTTACTGTTACCGCTGCCCCTTTGGAGAAAAGTATCCTTCCTGTGGTCTAAGGTGTGCTGATCATCTAAAAGAGGTTTTTCATACGTATGTCCCTGCAGAGAAAATAGCTGCCTTAATAGTGGAACCTGTTTTAGGTGAAGGAGGATTTGTTGTCCCTCCAAAAGAGTTTCTCCCTAAATTAAAAGAAATTTGCGAAGATAACGGTATCGTTTTTATTGCTGATGAGGTTCAATCAGGATATGGGAGAACAGGGAAAATGTTTGCTGTAGAGAATTATGATGTTGAGCCAGACATTATTACTACAGCTAAATCTATAGCTGCTGGTCTTCCTTTGGGTGGAATTACAGGTAGAGCAGAGATAATGGATGCTCCTCATGTGGGAGGTTTAGGATCAACCTTTGGAGGAAATCCCTTATCTTGCAGAGCTGGTTTAGCTGTATTTAATATATTTGAGAAGAAAGACCTTGTTTCCAGAGCTCGAAAAATTGGGAAAAGAGTTTTACAGAGGTTTAAAGAGATGAAAGAAAAGTATTCTCTTATTGGAGATGTTAGAGGTTTAGGAGCTATGGTAGCTATGGAATTAGTAAAAGATAGAAAGAGTAAAGAACCTGCAAAAGAGGAGACTAATCTTTTGATAAAGAAATGCTCTGAGAGAGGATTAATTCTTATCTCAGCAGGTACTTATGGTAATGTTATTAGAACATTAATGCCTCTTGTTATCAGTGATGATGAACTTGAAGAGGGGCTTTCTATTTTAGAAGAGGGAGTGAAAGAGGTAGAAAAAGTTAAAAAAGAAGAAAGATGAGAATGGATGCAGAAAAAGAATCTTTCCAAAAAAAATTAGGTAAGATGAACTTTCCTTAAGTTGGAAAAAGATCGTCTTCTAAAAAATATGGCTCAAAGTAAAGATAGCTATTTAATCTGTAAATTTAGGCGGTGAATGCGCTATAATTTGTTCTTTAAAGCAAGTTCTTGAAGGAAAAGCAGGTGCATGGATTGTAGCGTAAAAAAAAGAACAATCTTTTTAATTTTTGGGAAATAATTATTATCTCTAAGTAAAATGGAGAAAAAATACTAAAAGTTTATTTTTTATTAAAGGAGCTTTAGATGGAAATGTTAGGAGATGCTATAATTAGTGGAATTATTATGGGTTCTTTATATGGGGCAATGGCTGTAGGTTTAGCCCAGAATTCGACAATCTATTAAAGCTCTCTAGAGGGTAGGGGAGGCTTTAGCCTCCCAATAGACTCTAACTCTTATTTTGCAAAGGGCGACTGAAATCGCCTCTACCCAAAAAAGAAAAATATTTTTTGTTCCTAAAAAGCTTTAAAAAATTTAATTTTCATGAAAATTAGACTCAGAGCAATATTTTAGGATAAACTTAATGATCATTATTCAAATTGCCGAATCCAGGTTTAACATTAAGCGGAGGAGAAAGACGTATGGTGGCGATTGGAAGAGGTCTAATGTCCTCCCCTACTCTTTTAATGTTGGATGAACCCTCGCTTGGACTGGCGCCAGTTCTTAAGAAAGCTGTATTCAAAAAAGTTCAAGAAATTGTTGAAAAAACAAAAATTACTGTGCTTATAATTGAGCAGGAAATTAAATATGCACTAAAATTAGCTGATAGAGCCTATATGTTGAAAAAGGGAAGGATAACATTTGAAGAAGATAAAGAAAACTTAAATATCGAGGAGATAAAAAAAGCGTATTTTTAGTTTTCAATAGTAGTTAAGAGAAAAAACTAAAGCTAAAATCCCTTATTTTATGGGAAACAGGAGAAAGCTATTATGAAGAGAGATTTTATTGATATTCAAGAATTTACTGCGGATGAGCTGAAAACACTTATTTATCTTATTGAAATAGTGAAAAAGGCAAGCAAAGAGAGAGCTTTGCCCGACTTGCTTTACAAAGCTTCTTTAGCTATGATTTTTGAAGAACCCTCAACAAGGACAAGAACATCTTTTGAAGTAGCTATGACTGAATTGGGAGGTCATGCTATCTATATGAAGCCGGGAGAGATTCATTTGGGGGCGAGGGAAACAATCGGCGATACGGCTCAAGTATTAAGCAGAATGTGTGATGGAATAGAAGCAAGGCTTCTAAAGCATAAGAATATACTTGAGCTTGTAAAATATGCAACTGTCCCTGTAATAAGCGGGCTCACTGATTATCAACATCCAACCCAGTCCCTTTGTGATATATTTACTATGTATGAAAACGCAAGAAAAATAAAGGGGCTAAATCTAACATTTATTGGTGATAGCACAGAGAATTTTAATTCTCTATTATTTATCTCCTCAAAATTGGGCTTGAACTTTTATATGGCTTCACCTAAAAAATATCAACCTAAAGAGAGCATTCTTAATGAAGCCCTTAAGAATGCAAAAGAAAGTGGGTCAGAAATAGTTATCACTGAAGACCCGAAAGAGGCTGTCTTACAAGCAGATTTTGTCTACACTGATTTATGGTATTGGATAGGGCAAGAAGACGAGGAAGAAGAAAGAAGAGCAGCCTTTATGCCTAAATATCAAGTGAATGAGAAACTTATGAAACTGGCACCATTGCATGCTAAATTTATGCATTGTCTTCCTGCAAGTAGAAATACTGAAGTAACCGATAATGTAATAGATAGCGAACAATCCATCGTCTTCGATGAAGCAGAAAACCGTCTATATACAGAGGAAGCTTTATTAATTGCTTTTATAGGGAGAACTCTAAAACCATGGGAAAAAGATAAAGAAAATATCTATTATAAAGAGATAAATAAAATAATGGGAAAACTTTCTTGAAATAGTAATGATGTTTTAACAAAGAAAAACTTTGAACATGCTGTAAAGATTGAGGATAAATTAGCAGAAGGTATCAGGAAGATAATGAAGGATAGTAATATTCCTGGTTATGTTAATAGCATAGGTGTATGCGGAATGGTTTTCTTTACAGAATATGAAATCTCTAATTACAGAAGTTTTGTGAAATATTTTGATGTTGATAGACTCACGAGACTTTGGTTTGAGTTAATGAATAATGGAATATGGATATCTCCTTGTGCAGATGAGCATTGGACTATTTCTGTGTAGCATAGTGAAGAAGATGTTGAAAAGTTCTTGGAAGCTTTTCGAAAAGTTGCTCCCGAGTTATAAAATAATAAGAAGAAAGGAGATTGTTAAATGAAACAAGATCTTGATCTTATTTTGGAGGGGAATGTAATAACTATGGTGAACCAAAAGCCTCGGGCAAGAGCTATAGGCATTAAAGATGGAAGAATCGCCGTTGTTGGATCCCTGAATGAAGTAAAAAAAAGAGAAGGTAACTCTACTAAATTTATTGATCAAAAGGATAAAACCATTCTCCCCGGTTTTATAGATACCCATATGCATCCAGTGTTTACGGGAAGAGTTAAGTTGGGAGTCGATTTGTCCAATGTTAAATCCCTTGATGAAACCATAGAAAAAATTAAAGATAGGGTCAAAATAACTCCCCCAGGGAAATGGATTTTGTGTTATCGATTCAATCGGATGTTAATTAAAGAAAAAAGATTTCCTACAATAAAAGAACTGGATGCTATCTCTACAAGGCATCCCATTAATATTCAACATTATGATTTGCATTTTTCTATAGTGAATAGTATGGCTTATAAACTATTTAATATTTCAATAGGTTTAGAAGGAGTTCACAAGAATTTAAAAGGTGAGCCTACGGGGTTAATTGAAGACCCTCTTAGTGCCGACATTATGCGTAAAGTTGAAGATCTATCTGATGAGAACGATCGTTTAAAAGCTGTAATAGCTGCTACTCAAGAGGCCCTTAAGGTAGGAATTACTACTCTTCATATGAAGGAAGATCCCCACAATGTTAAACTTATCATTAAAAACAAAGACCATATACACATCCGAATTAAACCTCTTATCTTACTTCATCCTATGAGATTGGAGAATTTAGACGAGATAATTAGTTCTGATATTCTTCGAGACGAAACTTGCATTGCTATTATATCTGATGGGTCTATTGAAGCTCGTACAGGTGCTTTTTTCGAACCTTATACTGACGATTTAACTACACTGGGAATGCTTTACTATAGTGATGAAGAATTACGGCACTTTCTCGAAAAGGCTCATCGGGCTGGTTTTCAAATTTCTGTCCATTGTGAGGGGGATCGGTCTATCGAACAAGTTCTTTCGATGTATGAAAAAGTTCTCAAAAAATATCCTCGTGATGATCATCGTCATCGAATTGAACATTTTGAAATTCCTACTGTGGAACAGATTAAGCGGGCAGCTAAAGTAGGAATAACTTTAGCTATGCAGCCTATGTTTATACCCGTTGCTGAGGGTTCCAACTTAGAAATTTATAGAAAATTTTTAGGAGAAGAAAGGACAAGAAGATCTAATCCTTTCCGATCTATTTTAAATGAAGGAATTTTAGTTGCTGGAGGATCTGATAGTCCTGTTACCTTGATGAACCCTTTAGCAGGGATTCAGGCTTGCCTTACTCACCCCAATAAAGATCAAAGAATTACTCTTAATGAGGCTATTAGACTCTACACAATCAATGGAGCTAAAATAGGATTTGAAGAAAAAGAAAAAGGAACTATTGAAGAAGGAAAATTAGCAGATTTTGTATTGCTCTCCGAAGATCCTTATCGAGTTTCCCCTGAAAAAATAAGAGATATCAATATCGAGATGACTATTATAGAAGGAAAAGTTGTTTATGGGAGAGAAAAATGATAAATATAACTCCTTCACAGCCAAGTGAATGGGGAAAAGCTCAGGTTGTTGCGCTGTATAGACCTAATATAGAAACACTTTTTGACATTCTTAAGGTAAACTCTGCAAATTTTCTTTATCCTTTTGATTTGAAAAAAGGCCAAGAAAAGCATAATAAATTCAGGGAGTTTCTCAATAAAAATAATTTGATGAAATCTAAGCTGGTAAACTGAGAGCTCTAATCAGAGTTGAAGATCTCAGGAATACCAATAGTAAGCGCTCTTTCTAAGAGCTATTATGCAGAAATCAACATCCATACCAATGGATAGCTCCCAGGAGAGGACATATCAGCTCATCCAGTCCATAATCGTCGTCAAATACAACCAGCCGTGCCTCATTCTGATGTAGGTAATATCATCTCATTAACTCGAGCAATTTCTCGGTTTCTCAAAAGATATGGGTATATTTTGTGGCCAGGATAAGGTCTACTGGAATTCGGCTTAGAATAAATAGCTTCAATTCCCACAAGTTTCGTAAGCCGGTTCAGCTATGGTTTCTTCCTCTCTTGCTGCCTCTAGAGCTACTTTTACCTTGAAACTTGGTGAATATTGTCTATGTATTTTCCCCATCTTTGGGCACTTTTTTATTTTACAGTATCTTAATGTACTGTCCAATTTTTAGGGTCCACTATACCCTATAAATCAAACATCTTACCAGGGTTTAAAATATTATTTGGATCAAATGCCCTTTTTATTTTTCTTAGCATTCCAAGATGTGCATTGCTTAATGCCATTGGAACATACTCTTTTTTAATAACACCTATACAATGTTCTCCAGATATTACCCCGCCACGTTTTATACAATCTTCATGTAGCAATTCCCTGATTATAGGATATTTCTCCTTCCATTCCTCTTCTTCCAGCACCTTAAACTTCCCTTTCTCTTTTCTAAGCTTCATAATATGCGTATGTACGTTTCCATCTCCTGCATGACCATAGCTGGGAAGCCATACACCATATTCTTCAGATATCTCATTTACTTTATCTATATGATTTACTATTTCAGAAAGAGGAATTGTAAGATCTAATGTTTCAATGAGATTAGGTTTTAAACTTTCATAGAGGTTGCTTCTAATTGCCAAAATGTCTGCTTGCTTTTTTTTACTCTCCGCCACTAAAATATCCTTGGCATTATTACCCATACAAACTTCTGCTATCTTCTCAGATAGTTTACTTACTTCATCTTCGGTGGGACCATCTACAATTATCATTAGAAATGCTTTCCCTTTTTTAGAAGGCCACTTTTTCCCAAGCATTTTTTCTGCAGGAGGGATAACATCACTTTGTATAAATTCTATAGTTATAGGCCTTATACCAGCTAAAATTATTTCAGGAGCCGTCTTTATGGCATCATGTAACGAATCATAAGGGACAATGAGGGTTATTACACTCTTAAGTGGAGGCATTAGAAGTATCACTGCCTTGGTAATAATACCCAATGTACCTTCTGAGCCAATCATTAAATGCAAAAGACTATAGCCTGTACAATTTTTCATAAGTTTACCCCCGAGCTCTAAAATTTCACCATTGGGGAGAACAATCTCTAATCCCTTTACAAAATCCCTCATTACTCCGTACTTTACTGCTCTCGCTCCACCAGCATTAGTGGCTATAGCACCTCCTATAAAAGCTGTCTCATCTCCAGGATGGGGTGGAAAGAAAAGCCCCGATGATTCTACTTTTTCATAGAAATCCATAAGGGTAACTCCAGGTTCAACTGTTGCCATTAGATTTCTTTTATCTATCTCCCAAACTTTGTTCATTCTCGCAAGGGATAGAACCGCACCGCCATAAACAGGGACACAGCCAGCAACCAAACCTGTCCCTGCTCCCCGAGGAGTGACAGGAAATCTCTCCTTATTGGCTAACTTCATAATTTGAGAGATCTCTTTTTTATCCTTCGGTTTCACTACTACTTCTGGAAAGTGTTGGACCCAGTTGAGGGAGAATTCATCATGAGAATACTCTACCATTTTCTCTTTATCCAAAATAATATTATCTCCGCCCACAATTTTTTTTAATTCTCCTATCACTTCATTGTTTATTTTCTTATACTTCATTGATTCATCCTCCTTTAAATAATTATCACTTATTCATAATAATTTGTAACTGAATGCTTTTGTTAGCTGGACAATAATTTAAACCCAGATTCGGCAAACTGTTAGGGTGCTGCTATTATAAGAGTTTTAATAGATTGTCGAATCCTGGGCTAAAGTTATTACAGAGTGCCCGAATAGTTACTTTATATTTATATATAAGAAGATAATTTTAGTCAATATTTCGCATCAAATTTATCAATAAATGTGGAATCTGTAATTTTGAAATTAATCTTTCTCTTCTTTACATAGATCGTTATTAATGCAAATATTACGGATTTCAAGATACTCTAAAAATCTAACAAGATGAGTTTCTTGCAAAATTTGGTTGACAAAATTTAATTTGGGGGGTTGACTATTTTGTATAACATTGTATAATATATACAATAATTTAATAGGAGAAAGAATTAATTATGGAGAACAAGATAAGAACGCGTCCCAATTTAAGTGAAGATGTATATGAAGCGATTAAGAAAAGATTAGGCGATGAAGATTTGAAGCCGGGAACCAGGATTAAAGAGGAGTGGTTAGCAGAAGAGTTAGGAGTAAGCAGGACACCTGTGAGGGAGGCTATTAATAAGTTAGAGAGAGAAGGATTAGTAGAAATTATTCCCCGATATGGAACTTTTGTAACTAATCTTTCCCCTAAAGATGTAGAAGAGATATACGATCTTAGAGGAACATTAGAGGGGTTAGCTATTAGATCAATTTTTTTAAAACTTGATAAAGAAAAGTTCAATGAGAAGCTTTTGGAGATAGATGAGTTTCATCGTAAATGCGAAAGTTATTTAGAGGAAGGTAATTTGGAGCCTTTTATTAAAGCAGATATTGCCTTCCATAATTTCTTAGTTAGATCCAGCCAAAATTCTAGACTCATCCAGATAATGAATAATCTTAATGCCCAAATTCAATTAGGAAGAATGGAATCTTTTTCTGTCCCTGGTAGGGCTGAGAAGAGTTTAAAGGAACACGAAGAGATTATAAATGCTATGCTTCAAGGAGATGTAGATAAGGCAGAGAAATTAATTAGAAATCATTGTATGAATATTAAAAAGAATGTGCTTTATTTTTTAAAAACAAGGCATAAATAAAAAAATAAATTTTTAGAAGGAGAATATAATGGGCAAAGAGCTGACAAAAGAGGAACTTTTGGCAAAGGCTAATGAGCCTAAAATGTTTGCTATGAAATATCATCCCTTTTACCGAGGAAAGATAGGTGTAGAGATTAAGGCTCCAGTGAGAACTTATGAAGATTTTGCTATCTGGTACACTCCTGGCGTAGCAGAACCCTGCCTGGATATTCAAAAAGATGAATCTAAGGTGTATGAACACACAAATAAGGGAAATTTTGTTGCCATTGTTAGTGACGGAACAAGAGTGCTTGGATTGGGAGATATAGGACCTCAAGCTGCTTTACCAGTGATGGAAGGTAAGGGGATGCTATTTAAATATTTAGGGGGGGTAGATGCATTTCCTATATGTTTAAATACTAAAGATCCTGATGAGATAATTACTGCTGTTAAATGGCTTGCTCCTACATTTGGAGGTATAAATCTTGAAGATATTGCCAAACCGAAATGTTTTTATATTCTTGAGAGATTACAGAAAGAGTTAAATATTCCTGTATGGCATGATGACCAGCAAGGAACAGCACTAATTAGTTTAGCTGGATTAATTAGTGCCTTAAAGGTGGTTAATAAGAGGTTGGGAGAGGTCTCCATTACTTTTGTTGGAGCAGGGGCAGCAAATATGAACAATGCCAAGTATATAATGTTAGCTGGAGCAAATCCTGAAAAGGTTATCATGGTGGATAGTAAAGGTATTCTCCATAAAGGAAGAACAGAATTAAAGAAAGAGCCTACTAAGTGGAATATGTGTGAGAAGACAAATAAAGAAGGAAGAACTGGCGGTATAAAGGAAGCTCTTGAGGGTGCTGATGTTTGTATTGCTTTATCCAAGTCTGGCCCCGGTACAATAAAGAAGGAAGAAATAGCTGGTATGGCTAAGGATGCTATAGTTTTTGCTTGCGCCAATCCTATTCCTGAAATATGGCCCTGGGAGGCGAAAGAAGCAGGAGTAAGGATTGTGGCTACCGGCCGTTCCGATTTTCCTAATCAGGTGAACAATTCTCTTGGATTTCCTGCTGTTTTTAGAGGCGTTCTGGATGTGGGAGCGAGAAGTATAACTGATGAGATGTGTATTACTGCAGCAAAGGCTATATCCAGTTATGCAGAGGAAAAAGGACTAAGTGAAGAGTATATAATTCCCACTATGGGAGAAACAGAAATGTTTATCCAGGAGGCGGTAGCCGTAGGGTTGAAGGCTATAGAACAGGGAGTAGCAAGAATAAAGAGAACTAAAGAAGAATTAAGAGAGCTTGCCTCTTCAGCTATAAAAAAGTCCCAGGAAATTACCAAACTCCATATGGAAAAAGGTTTTATCCAGCCTCCTCCAGAATAAAAGCTGTAAACCTTGTTAGATGTTTACTGTCTAATAGGGTAAATGGGAAGGAGATAAATAATGCGTGAGATAGAGGTAGATAAGGTTAAAGATAAAGTTAAAGAACTATTTTTAAGGGCAAACTATCATATTGGAGAGGATGTTTTAATGGCCCTGAAGGAAGCCCGAGAAAAAGAAGTTTCAGAGACCGGCCGCTCAGTGCTTAATATGCTGCTAAAAAACTACAAAATAGCTTCGGATGAAGAAATTGCTATCTGCCAGGATACAGGTTTGGCTGTTTTATATGTAGAAATAGGGCAGGAGGTTCATATTATAGGGGGTAATTTTGAAGAGGCTATTAATGAAGGGGTTAAGGAAGCTTATGTAGAAGGATATTTAAGGAAATCTACTGTAGATGACCCTGTATTTGCACGAAAGAATACAGGAACAAATACTCCAGCGATTATATATACCAGTATTGTTCCTGGAGATAAGATTAAATTTATGGTTACGCCTAAGGGGTTTGGTAGTGAAAATATGAGTGCCTTATCCATGATGAAACCTGCTGATGGTCCGGAAGGAATTAAAAATTTTATAGTAGAGACTGTAAGGAAAGCAGGCCCTAATCCTTGTCCTCCTACTATAGTAGGTGTGGGTATTGGAGGAACTGTAGACAAGGCTTTTGTCATTGCTAAAAAGGCACTTCTTCGTAAAATTGGAGAGCATAGTCGAGATGAGCGATATGCCAGGATGGAAAAGGAAGTTTTGGAGCGGATAAACAATTTAGGAATCGGGCCCGGAGGTTTGGGTGGAAGAGTCACATCACTGGCAGTAAATATTGAATATACTCCTACACATATTGCTGGTATGCCAGTGGCGGTAAATGTCTGCTGTCATGCAGCTCGACATGCAGAAGGAACTTTATAAAGGAGGGTTATCAATGGCAAAAATTATAAAAGTTATTACTCCTTTAACGGATGAGGTAGTTTTTAGCTTAAAAGCGGGGGATACAGTAAATATTACAGGATATATATACACTGGCAGAGACGCAGCTCATAAACGCTTATTCTCTCTTCTACAGAAGAATGAAAAGTTGCCAATAGAAATTAAAAATCAAATTATTTACTATGTTGGCCCAGCTCCTACTCCACCTGGTTATGCTTGTGGTGCTGCTGGTCCAACTACAAGTTATCGTATGGACCCCTACGCTCCAGCATTATTGGATAAAGGGCTTAAGGGAATGATTGGGAAAGGACTTCGTTCCAAAGAAGTAGTTGAGAGCATGAAGAAAAATAATGCAGTTTATTTCCATGCTGTTGGTGGAGCAGCAGCTTTAATTGCTAAAAGTATAAAGAAATCTGAAGTTGTAGCTTATGAGGATTTAGGTCCAGAGGCTATTCATCGTTACTATGTAGAGGATTTTCCAGCAATTGTGGTGATAGATTCAAAGGGAAATAATTTATATGAGAGTGAACCACCAAAATATGCTAAATAAGAATTTTGATTTAATCTTTGTAATCAGAGTTTCTGAAAAAGTCAGAAATCTCTAAATAAAAAGGAGGAGAGGAGAAATGAGTAAGATAGAAGATTATGATATGCCTGATGAGCTTTATTACCATAAGGAACATATGTGGGCAAAGGTTGAGGGAGATAAGGTTAGGGTCGGCTTGAATGATTTTTCCCAGAAACTTGCTGGTGAGATAAGTTATATTGAAATACCTGAGGAAGGGGATGAGGTAAAACAGGATGATGCTGTAGGTAGTTATGAGACAGGTAAATGGCTGGGTAAGCTATATACTCCCGTTTCTGGGGAGATAGTAAGTACGAATGAGGATGTTGAGGATGACCCTACGCTGATGAATAAAGACCCTTATGGTGAAGGGTGGCTTTTTGAAGTAAAAATGAGTGACCCTACTGAGCTTGATAATTTAATGAAGGGAGAAAAAGCAATTGAATGGTTAAAAGGAGAAATAGCAAAGCATCCTAAGGAGGAAAAATAGATAATGTATTTATTTAATCTAGATAAACTCCCTGGACAACAATCTATGCTTTTTTTTCATCTTCTTGCACGAATGGGAATAGAAGCTTTGGTGATAGTTTCTCCAAAAACTCCTTTGGCGAGTGTAGGATATTTTCAAAACGCCAAAGAAGAAGTTGACCTTCAATTCTGCAAAAAGGCAAATATTCCTGTGATGAGGAGGGAGTTAGGAGGGGGAGCTACATATTTAGACGAGAACCAGATATTTCATCAAGTGATTATAAAAAGAGATAATCCCATATTCTCCCGAAAGATAAGCGAAAATTATAAAAGGTTTTCTCTTCCGATAATAGAGACTTATAGAGAATTTGGGATTGAGACAAATTTTCGTTCTGTAAATGATATTCTTACTAAAGAGGGAAGAAAGATTGATGGTGAAGGAAGTGGAGATATTGGAGATTGTTTTGTTTGGGTGGGAGGAATTCTCTTAGATTTTAATTATAAGGCGATGAGTAAAGTATTGAAAGTGCCTGAGGAAAAATTTAGAGATAAGATCTATAAAAGTATGAAAGAAAATCTAACTACTATGAAGGAAGAGTTAGGAGAAGTTCCTCCAAGGGAAGAGATTAAATCTGTTTTAATTGAAAAATTTGAGAAACTTTTTGGAAAGCTTGAGCCAGTGGAGCTTACTCCAAGAATGATTAAATTAATGGAGAATTTAGAAAAAGAGTTTACTTCCCCGGTTTTTCTTTTTAAAAAAACACCGAAAATGTTAACTGGCGTAAAAATAAGGGAAGGGGTAGAGGTTATTTATGGAATGCATAAAGCAAAAGGCGGATTGATAAGAGCTGCTCAGGAGGTAGAGAAAGAGAGAATAAATGAGATTGATCTCTCAGGTGATTTTACACTTTATCCGAAAGATTGCCTTGAAGGATTAGAGAGTAATTTAAAGGGAAAAATTCGCAAAAGGAGCCTGCTGGATTCTAAAATAGAAGAGTTCTATGATAAGGAGAAAGTTCAATCTCCCGGTGTTGCATCAGAAGATTTTTTAAAGGCAATGAAAGTGGAGAAATAAAAATGAGGGCAGAAATTTCTATTAAAAATACTAAAAGTAAATTTTTAGATAAAGTAGAGGAGTTGAGTGAACAGAACATCTATGCGTGTTACCAATGTGGGAAATGTTCTGCAGGCTGTCCCAGCATATCAGAGATGGATATATCTCCCAGTGAGATTATTCGCCTTGTCCAACTTGGAGGAGAAGAAGAGGTTTTAAATTCCAAAACAATCTGGGTTTGTGCTTCTTGTTTTACCTGTGTTACCCGTTGTCCTAAGGGGGTAGATGTAGCAAAAATTATGGAAGCTCTTAGACAGATCACTCTCAGGAAAAATGTAGATTATGTTAATCCTTTGTCTATCCCCAGGGAAACTCTTTCTCAAGTTCCTCAGATAGCTTTGGTTAGCGCTCTTCGGAAATTTAGTGGTTGATGATATGAGAAAAGTATTAAAATTAACTCTGGGTAGATGAGTAGATGAGTGAATGAGTAGATGCTAATGTATGAAGATAATGAGAAAGATTGCTCCTCTTAGTACTCTCAAGTATAGGTGAAAAAGCTGTAAGAAATAGTACCAAAGAGTTTGCCCAGTTAACTCATTTACCCATTATCCCATTTACCCATTTACTTGATTTGATGAAAGGGGTAAAGATGAAAATTTCTTATTTTCCAGGATGCACTTTAAAAACGATGGCAAAAAATTTTGAAGATTCAGCTTTAGCTTCTGCGTCTTCTTTAGGCATAGAGATGGTAGAACTCCAACGATGGAATTGTTGCGGAACAGTTTATTCTTTAACTTCCGATGATTTAATTCATCAACTGGCTCCTATTCGTGATCTCATTCGAGTGGAAGAACAAAAGGATAATCGGGTAGTGACTCTTTGTTCTATGTGTTACAATACCTTAAAGAGAGCAAATAAATTAGTTCAGGAAGATAAAGAGAAGTTGGACAAACTTAATGATCTTATGTACAGAGAAGATGTAAAATACGATGGAAAGGTTAAAGTTTTACATCTTTTAGAAATTTTGAAAAATGAGATTGGTTTTGAGCAAATTGCCAGAAAGGTAAAGATACCTCTTAAAGGATTAAAAGTAGCTCCTTATTATGGTTGCCTCCTTCTACGTCCTCCAGAGGTAGGGATAGATGATCCTGAAAACCCTACCATTTTGGAGAATCTCCTGGAGTCTACTGGTGCAGAAGTAATTGATTATCCCTATAAAACAGAGTGTTGTGGTTCTTATAATACTGTTGCAAATGTTGATTTGGTTGTTGAACGAGCTTATAATATTTTAAGATCAGCTATTAACCAGGGAGCAGAAGCAATTGTTTTAAGTTGTCCCTTGTGTGGTTTTAATTTGGACAATCGACAAAAAGAGATAAAAGAGAAATTTTCGGACTTTAAGAATATACCAATATTTTATTTTACCCAGCTTTTAGCTCTTTCTTTGGGTCTTGATGAAAAGGTTTGTCGTTTTGAATTGAATTTTGTTGACCCTCGACCTTTACTAGAAAGTAAACATTTAATAGGTGGAGTATAAAAAATGAATAGGATAGGCGTTTTTGTTTGTCATTGCGGCTTAAATATCGCTCAGACAGTAGATGTAGAAAAGTTAGCTAATATTATAAGTGATTACCCTGGTGTTGTTTATGCTACTAATTATATATATATGTGCTCTGATCCGGGACAGGATATGATAAAAGAGATAGTTAAAGAGAAAAAACTCAATGGTGTAGTGGTAGCTTGTTGTTCACCTACAATGCATGAGACAACCTTTCGTAATACAGTAGCTTCTGTGGGATTAAATCCTTATAGATGTGAGATTGCCAATATAAGAGAGCAGTGTAGCTGGGTGCACAAAGATAAAAAAATAGCTACAGAAAAAGCAGTAGAAATTGTTAAAGCTACTATAGAAAAATTAAAGTTGGATAAATCTCTTATCCCTCTAAGTGTTCCCATTACTAAAAGAGCATTAGTTATTGGAGGGGGAATAGCTGGAATTCAGGCTTCTTTAGATATTGCTGATAGCGGATACGAGGTTGTTCTGGTAGAGAGGAATCAATCAATTGGTGGGCATATGCTTCAGCTTTCAGAAACTTTTCCTACGCTTGATTGTCCTCAATGTATTGCTACCCCAAAGATGGTGCAAGTAGGGCAACACCCAAAGATAAAGCTTCTTGCTTATTCAGAAGTAGAAGAGGTTTCTGGTTATGTGGGGAATTTTAAAGTAAAAATTAGGAGAAAAGCTTCTTTTGTTGACTGGAATAAATGCACTGGTTGCGGTCTCTGTGTAGAAAAGTGTCCCGTGAGGGTCCCGTCGGAATTTAATGAGCTTTTAGTTAAAAGAAAAGCTATTTACACTTTATTCCCTCAGGCTGTTCCCAATAAACCTGTGATTGATTCCAATAATTGCCTTTATCTTACAAAAGGAAAATGTAGGGCTTGTGAGAAGAACTGTTTAGCAAAAGCTATAGATTTTAACCAAAAAGATACTTTTGTTGAAGAAGATGTAGGGGCAATTGTTGTAGCTACGGGTTATGACCTTATGGATAAGGCAGAAATTGGTGAATATGGCGCTGGAAAATATAAGGATGTCATTAATGGTTTACAAATGGAGAGATTACTTTGTCCTTCCGGTCCCACTGAAGGTATACCTCATAGACCATCCGACGGTAAAATTCCTAAAGAAATAGTTTTTATTCAATGTGTGGGCTCACGTGACCCGGAGCATTATTACCCATACTGTTCAAAAGTATGCTGTATGTATGTTGTTAAACAAGCTATGCTTTACAAGAATGTGGTTCCTGATGGCCAGGCTTATGTATTTTATATGGACATTCGGTGTGATGGGAAAGGCTATGAAGAGTTTCTTCAGAAAGGGATGGAAGAAAACAAGATTCTTTATTTAAGGGGTAGGGTTTCCAAATTATTTAAGGATGGAGATAAAATCAAGGTTTGGGGAGCAGATACACTTACAGGAAGGAAAATTGAAATTTCAGCAGATATGGTTGTTTTGGCTATGGCTGTGGTTCCCAGTAAAGGAGTAAAAGAATTAGCAAGGAAGTTAAGGATTACTGCAGATGATTATGGTTTCTTAACCGAGGCTCATCCTAAACTTCGTCCCGTTGAAAGCCTTACTGCTGGTTATTTTCTTGCCGGAGCTGCTCAAGGACCAAAAGATATCCCTGATGTAGTAGCTCAGGCATCAGGTGCAGCAAGCAAAGTAGATAGTCTTTTCTCCCAAGATGTATTATACCACGAACCAATTATAGCCAGTGTTGATGAGGAAGTCTGTGTGGGATGCGGCAACTGTGTGGATGTTTGTGCTTACGATGCTATTGAACTTGATTTAAGGACAAAAAAAGCCAAGGTTAATTCAGCTGTTTGTGAAGGATGCGGTGCTTGTTGTGCTGCCTGTCCTTCGGGGGCAATGCAACATAATAATTTTAGTAAAAGGCAGATATTTGAGATGGTAGATGCTTTTGTTAGGTAAAAAACGGTAGCCGCAACCTTTACCCCGTTAGATAGTAGTAACATCTAAGAGGGTTTAGGTTACGCAGGCTCTGAGCCTCGCGACTACCAATTTTGCAAAAAGAGAAAAGATATTTTTGAAAAAATTATCTTTGTTTTGGAGTGATAAAATGGAAGAAAAAAGTATCATGGAAAAAATCGCTGAGGCAAACAAGGCGGTTACCAAAGGAGTGGATGAGAAAGAGGTAGAACATTGGGTAACAATTTACATAATGGGAAAGGAGTATAAGGTTCCTGCAGCTCTGACAATTATGCAAGCTATGGAGTACGCCGGGTATAAATTTATCAGATCTTGTGGATGCAGAGCAGGATTTTGTGGAGCCTGCTCCACTGTATACAGGAAAAAAGGAGAATATAAACTCCGGACAGCTATGGCATGTCAAACAAGAGTTGAGGATGGGATGTATCTGGTCCAAATTCCATTTGCTCCTGCAGAAAAGGCTATTTATGATATTAATAAAGAGCAATATGATATATCTGTATTTTTCAAATACTACCCGGAAATTACAAGATGTGTATCTTGTAATACTTGTACAAAATCGTGCCCTCAAGATCTTGAGGTAATGGATTATGTTCAAGCAGCAATTAAAGGTGACTTTGCTGCAGTTGCTGAGGGCTCCTTTGAATGTATTCAATGTGGACTTTGTGCAATAAGGTGCCCTGCTGATATTGTACAGTATCATCTAGCCCAACTAGCAAGAAGAATGTATGGAAGGTATGGTTCTCCTGAGGAGAAAAATGTTAAGAAAAGAGTTGAGGAAATAAAAAAGGGTAAGTTCGATAAAGAGTTTGATAGAGTTATGAGCCTTAGCAGCGATGAGCTTAAGAATCTTTATACAGAGCAGCAAAGAACACGTGAAGTTTACTAAAAAGGAGGAAAGATGTGGCTGAACTTAAATTTATAGGTGGTTATCCTGAATATATGCGTGAATCAATTAAGCTTGTTGAGAGAACACGACCAAAGAGAATAGGAAAATTACCTCCTCAGATGACGCCTGAGGAGAGAGAAAAAGTTTTAAACCGTTATCATCCAGATTATACTCCCGGTGGCAAAAGAGAAATAAAAATTGGTCCCAATAAGGGGGATATTGCTCCTAATGAAGTAGTGGATTTACTTGAGGCGTATCCAGTGATAGAGCCTGAAGAGATTGATTTAAGTAAAGTAGATTATGAGCCAGATATTTTAATAATAGGCGGCGGTCTTGCTGGAACAAGTGCTGCTCTTCTGGCAAATGACTATGGGATTTCTGCAGAGAAGATCTTGCTTACCAACAAACTAAGGCATGGAGATGCTAATTCTATGATGGCACAAGGTGGTACTCAGGCAGCAGACCGCCCAGAAGATAGTCCAGTAATTCATTATATTGATGGTCTTGGAGGAGGGCATTTTACGAACAAGCCCGATGTGTTAAGAGCGCTTGTGGAAGATGCTCCTCAGGTAATGCAGTGGCTTGAGAAGCTTGGAGCTATGTTTGATAAAGATGTTAATGGTAATTTTATGGAACTAACAGGTGGGGGCACTTCGAGAAGGAGAATGCATGCCTGCAGAGATTATACTGGAATGGAGGAGCTGCGTGTTTTAAGAGATGAGTTTAGAAATAGAAGAATTACGGTTCTTGAATTCTATCCGGCTATTGAACTTATCACTAATTCTGAGAACAAAGTAGCTGGTGCAGTCTTATGGGGTCTGGAAACAGGGGAGTATAAAATTGTAAAGGCTAAAGCAACTATTCTGGCTACCGGTGGTTTTGGAAGGCTTCATATAAGAGGATTCCCGACAACTAACCATTATGGTGCTACCTGTGATGGAGTTGTTCTTGCATATCGTGTTGGGGCAAAATTAAGGGATACAGATACTGTTCAATACCATCCTACTGGGGCTGCGTATCCTCAGCAAATAATAGGCCTTCTCCTTACCGAGAAATTAAGAACGAGTGGGGCCCAGCCAGTGAATAAAGACGGTGAAGTATTTGTATTTCCTCTTGAACCACGGGACGTAGAAGCTTCTGCTTTTATAAGAGAATGTTATACCAGGGATAAGGGAATTATAACACCTACAGGAATGAGGGGAATATGGTTAGACACACCTCTCATTGATATTATTAATGGTAAAGGTAGGATTGAACGCTCTTTTCCAGCTATGGTGAGGATGTTTAAAAGATTTGGAGTTAATATGATAAAAGACCCTGTCCTTGTTTTTCCCACACTCCACTATCAAAATGGGGGAGTGGAGACAGACCCTCAAGGGAAAACCAATGTAGAAGGTTTGTTTGTTGCAGGAGAGATATCAGGTGGTGTGCATGGCAAGAATAGACTTATGGGAAACTCAACTCTTGATTGTCTGGTTTTTGGTAGAAGGGCTGGAATGTATAGTGCAGAATATATAAAATCAGTTAAAAGCAACGGAAAACTATCATTAGAGCATGTTAAAAAATATGTAAATATGCTTAAAGAGACTGGTATAAAGCCTGAGAGAAAAGCTCCAATACTTCTTCCAGAGTACAGAGGGAGAGCGGTATTAGCAAGAAAAATTGATATATTTTATTAAATAAATAAAAGTAAAAACTTTAACCGAGGCCTCTGAAAAACCTCCAGAGTCCTCTGCTAATCTGTGTAATTTCAATTTTTTATCTGTGAAATCAGAGATTTCTGAATTTTCCAGAAATCTCTAAGCGAGTTTTAATAGAGGAGGATTTTAAGATGGAGAAAGATATTGGCGCAGTAATGGTAGTAGGTGCTGGAATAGGGGGAATAAAAGCTTCATTTGATTTAGCGGAATTAGGATTTAAAGTTTATTTAATAGATAAAAGTTCAAATATAGGAGGAACGCTTTCTCAATTAGATAAACAGTTTCCTACAAATGATTGTGGTATGTGCCAAATGCTGCCAATTTTTAAGAGAGAGGAGGCCTCTGAATTTTGTCTTCGTCGAGATTTAACTCATCCCAATATCCAGATTATGACTAATACAGAAGTAGAAAAAGTAGAAGGCTCTGTAGGAAACTTTAAAATTTCTTTTAAGAAAAAAGCAAGGTATATAAAAGAGGATAAGTGTATTGGATGTGGATTATGCACGGAGGTTTGCCCAATTGAAGTGAAAGATGAGTTTAATGAAGGTTTAACTTCTCGTAAAGCAATTTATATTAAGTACCCTCAAGCAATTCCTAATTTATATACTATTGATATAGAATCTTGTAATCGATGTGGAGAATGTGTAAAGGTATGTCCTACCAATGCTATTGATCTTTCTCAGAAGGATGAAATTCTTGAATTAGAAGTAGGAGCTATCATTCTCTCTTCCGGTTTTGAAGAATTTAATCCCCACAGTTTACATCAATATGGGTACAGAGAGTATCCAAATGTTGTTACCAGTATAGAGCTTGAAAGAATGCTTAGTGGAATGGGCCCTTATAATGGTAGATTTATTCGCCCCTCAGATGGAAAAATGCCTCGAAAAATTGCTTTTCTGCAGTGTATCGGTTCAAGAGATAAAGAAAGAGATTACTGTTCATCTGCCTGCTGTATGATCGCTTTAAAAGAGGCTATGATTATAAAAGATATAGACCCAACAATTGATGTTCAAATCTTTTTTATGGATATGAGAACTTTTGGTAAAGGATATTATAGGTATTATGAAAAAGTAAAAGAAAAAGGTATAAAATTTATAAGATGTAAAGTTCCTGCAATAGAAGAATTTTCAGATACAAAAAATTTAAAAATTATTTATGAGACAGAAAAAGGGGATTATGTTAAAGATGAATTTGACCTAGTTATTTTATCTGTTGGACAAACGCCTCCTGATAAAGCTAAAAATATAAGTGAGACTTTAGGGTTAAAATTAAATAAGTATGGATTTTGCAAAACAATCGATTTTTCTAATGTGATAGCAAAAGAGGGTATATATACCTGCGGTTCTTTTTCAGGCCCTAAAGATATTTCAGAAACTATTGTTGAGGCAAGTGCAGCTGCTCTTGAGGTTTCCAGAGTAATGCTATCTTCTCGAGGAAAATTTTCTGGAGAAGATAATTATCCTCAAGAGATTGATGCAACTAATGAGGATCCCAAAATAGGTATTTTTATATGTCATTGTGGTCAAGAGATTAGCAGTATAATTGATATAAAGGAAGTAGAAAAATTTGCAAGTAAACTTTCCAATGTCCAATTGGTTAAAGATTTTAAATATCTCTGTTTTAAATCTGATTTAGATAAAGTCAAAAAAGAGATAGCTGATTCTAAGATAAATAGGGTGATTTTTGCTGCCTGTACTTCTTATAAATATGAGGTTTTGTTTAAAAAGGCTGTTCGCCAAGTAGGGCTTAACCCTTCTCTTTTGCAGATAGTAAATTTTCGAGAGCAGATATCCTGGGTACATAAAGATAAAAAATTAGCTACAGAAAAAGCAAAAAAATTTCTCTCTATGGCCGTAGAAAAAAGCATCTTACAACAGCCATTGCCTTTAATAACAGATTCTGTGATTAAAAGGGTATTAGTTATTGGTGCAGGCTTATCTGGTATGGTTGCGGCTTTCTCCATTGCTAAACAGGGATTTGAGGTTGATTTAATAGAGAAAAGCTCCGAGCTTGGAGGTAATGCAAGAGAAATTTATTGGACTTTGGAAGGATTGGATGCTCAGAATTTTCTTAAAGAGAAGATAAAACAGATAGAAGAAAATAAGTTAATCAATATCTATAAAAATACAGAGCTTGAAGAAGTTACCGGTTATGCTGGAAATTTTAAGGCAGTACTTAAAATAGACCAATCAGAATCTAAAGTTGTTCCTTATGGAGCTATTATTGTGGCGACTGGAGCAAAAGAGAATAAACCCAAAGAGTATCTTTATGGTAAAGATAAAAGGATAATCACTCAAAGAGAGATAGAAAAGTTAATTGCAAATAGAGAAATAGATGTTAATTCCCAAAGTTCAATAGTTATGATTCAATGTGTAGGTTCGCGGGAAGAGCCGCATCTTTATTGTAGCCGGGTGTGCTGTTCTCAAGCCATAAAGAATGCCCTAAAGATAAAGGAAGAGAATCCCAAAGCAAATATATATATTCTCTATCGAGATATAATGACTTATGGGTTTAAAGAAGAGTATTATACAAAAGCAAGGGAGATGGGGATATCCTTTATTAGATACGATGTAGAAAATAAACCCCATCTTGAAATTAAAGAGAATAAATTAGAGATAAGAGTTACTGATCCTGTATTAAATGAAGAATTGGTTATAAATCCTGGTCTTGTTGTGTTAAGTACTGGAATGATACCCGAGGATAATCGTTCTTTAGCTAAAGTTTTAGATGTTCCATTGAATGAGGATGGTTTTTTTGAGGAAGCTAATATTAAGTTTCGACCAGTTGAATTCTTAAGAGACGGAATATTTGTTTGTGGTTTAGCTCATTCCCCCCGCTCTATTGAGGAATCGATAGTTCAAGCTAATGCAGCTTCCGCTAAGGCTGTAATATTATTATCTCAAGAGAGAATCTTATCCAGAAGGTATATTGCCGAAGTAAATGAGAGATGGTGCAGTGGTTGTGAGGTCTGTATCTCTGCCTGTCCTTTTAAAGCAAGAGTGATAGATGAGGAAAAAAAGATAGCTAAAGTGATACCAACTCTTTGTCGTGGATGTGGTATTTGCACTACGGTCTGTCCTAATGGAGCAACAAAATTAAAAGGGTATGAAGATAAACAAATTCTTTCCGTTGTTGATGCGGCAATATAAATATGGAACGCAGAATAAACCATGCGACTACCAGTGGCAGGGGAGATATAATAGCCACAGCTTTTAAGTTGCGCAGACTGAAGCCTGCGGCTACCGATTGCAAAAAGAGATTTTTAAGATGAGAAGGAGGTAATTAATGGACAATTTTGAGCCAAAAATAGTTGGTTTCTTGTGTAATTGGTGTACTTATGCAGGAGCAGATACTGCTGGTACTTTGAGGATACAATATCCGCCAAATATTAGACCTATTAGGGTGATGTGTTCAGGGTCAGTTGACCCTGCCTATGTTCTTTGGGCTTTACTAAGAGGAGCCGATGGGGTCTTTATTGGTGGATGTCGCCCGGGAGATTGCCATTATGTAAATGGAAATTATAAAATGAGAAGAAGAGTCACTGTTTTAAGGAGCATTTTAAAGACTCTGGGGTTAGGTGATAATCGAATTTGGGTTAAATGGGTGAGTACCAGTGAAGGTAAAATATATGCTAACACTATGTCTAAGATGACAGCTTATATAAAAGAATTAGGCCCTAATCCAATAAATAAATATTGGTCAATATAATAGAGGTAAAAAATGGCAAAAGAAGTAATTGTTGAGGTGAAGGATGGTAAAGTAAAGGAAACGATTAATTCTTTTTTGAATGGTCTTCTTGAAAAGAATCTGGTAAGTGCACTTCTGGTTCCTCGAGAGGTTCCCTCAAAGGATAATGTAGCTCAAAGTCTGGTGAATAATCCTGATGAACTAAAGGAAGCAAATGTTATTGCGCCTGTCCTTCCTGTTAATTCAGCAGGAATTATCTCTGATATGACAAGACTTAGTCCTTATAAAAGTCCTGTAGGCGTTATCCTTAGATCCTGTGAGATAAGAGCATTGATAGAGCTGGTTAAATTGAAGCAGGCTTCTTTAGATAATCTACTTATAATTGGGGTAGATTGTTTAGGGACTTATTCAGTCAGTGATTATCAAAGCCTTTGTAAGCAAGGAAGTTCACCTTCGGATGAACTCTTAAGAAAATTCAAGGAGGGAGAAGAAGATGCCCAATTAAGAGAAGCCTGTCGGGTGTGTGAATACCCTATTCCCTCTAATGCCGATTTAGTTATTGGCTTAATAGGAGTAGATTTTGAAAAAAATATTCTTCTTGAGTCCCATACTAAAAAAGGAGAAGAAATTTTAGAAAAGTTCTCTTTCTCAGAATTTAACCAATTAAAGGAAAGAAAGGAATCTATTTCTAAATACATTAATGGGAAGATAGAAAAAAGGGATACTCTTTTTTCTCAGACAAAAGAAGAGGCAAGCGGTTGGGAGAATTTACTTTCGGTTTTTTCCACCTGTATTAACTGTCATAATTGTATGAAAGTCTGTCCTATTTGTTATTGTAGAGAGTGTTTTTTTGAATCGCCTACTTTTGAATTTGATTCAGGAAAATACCTTGGATGGGCTAAAAGAAAAGGCTCTATCAAGATGCCCACAGATACTATTCTTTTCCATTTAGGAAGAATGAGTCATATGGCTACTTCTTGTGTAGGATGCGGAGCTTGTGAGCAAGCTTGCCCAAGTAATATTCCACTTCTTAAAATATTTAAGACAGTAGGTTATAATGTGCAGGAGATTTTTAAATATGTTCCAGGAAGAGATTTAGAAGAGCCGTTACCACTTACCACTTTTAAGGAAGAAGAACTTCAAAATGTAGGGGAGGAATAAAATGAGTGAAAAAGAAGAAAAAATCATCAAGGTAAATGAATTAAACCCAAATTTTAAATATGAGATTCAAGCGGAACCCGGGGGTGAGAATATGTCTCGCTGTTTTGCTTGTGGCACTTGCACTGCCACATGTCCCATTAGAGAAGTAAATGAAAAGTATAATCCCCGAAAGATTATTAGAATGGCTTTATTGGGAATGAAGGAAAGGGTACTTTCCAGTGATTTTATCTGGTTATGTGCTGGCTGTTATAGCTGCACTGAAAGGTGCCCTCAGGATGTAAAGATTACTGACCTAATGAATGCCATAAAAAATATAGCTGTAAAAGAGGGGCATATCCATCCATCTTTTGTAGCTCAAATGGGATTTTTAAACTCCCATGGTAGACTTTATGAAATAGGGGAATTTGATAACAAAAAGCGAGTAAAGGCCGGTCTTCCTCAAATAGAGGAAAGTGCCGAGGATACAAAAAAATTATTTAAACAAGAAGGTGTAGATAAACTGGTAAGTGCCAGGGAGGAAAAATAATGAAATACGCTTTATTTTTGGGATGTACTGTTCCAGTGAGAGCTTTAAATTATGAGATTTCTACAAGGAAAGTAGCGGATAAATTAGGTATAGAGCTTGTGGATATAAATGATTTTAATTGTTGTGGTTTCCCGGTAAAATCAGTAGATAGAGATACTTTTCTTTTAATGGCGGCTAAGAATTTAAGTTTAGCGGAAGAGAAAGGTTTAGATATATGTTGTCTTTGTAGTGCATGCTGTTCCGTTTTAACAGAGGTAAATAAAGAATTAAAGGAAGATGAAGAGCTAAGAAAAAAAGTAAATAAAGAACTCTCAATTGTAGGGAGAAAATATGAGGGGAAAATAAAGGTAAAACATTTTGCTCGGATTTTATACGAAGATGTTGGTATTGATAAGATAAGAGAAAATATAAAAGTTGGTTTATCTAAGTTTAAGCTTGCTGCTCACTATGGCTGTCATTACTTAAAACCTTCAGAAATATATGAAGGATTTGATGACCCCGAGAATCCAAAAACTCTTGATGAGTTAATTGAGGTAACAGGAGCAAAGTCTGTTCCTTACAAGGATAAACTTGGATGTTGTGGTGGAGGAATTTTAGGTATAGATGAGATGACAGCTCTAAAAGTAGCTAAGAATAAACTTGACCATATAAAAGCTGCTAAAGCGGATGCTATCTGCTTGATATGTCCTTTCTGCAGTATTATGTATGAAGGAAGCCAAAAAAAGATAGAAAAGCAATTTGAGACAGAGTATAAATTGCCCGTTTTTTATTACCCCCAAATTCTTGGCCTTGCTCTGGGTATACCTCAGGAAGAGTTAGGTCTTAAGATGAATAGAATAAAACCAAGAGAAATGTTAGCA
>JAGGXI010000022.1 GCA_021163155.1 Candidatus Aerophobota bacterium | reverse complement strand
TAAGGAACCATCTCCTTTCCTCGTATAAAATTTTTGCATTTAAATCATATCTCCTTTCTGTTAGTATAAATTTAAGAAGTATTAAGCAATTTCGCTACTTTAACTGAGATCCCTGATGTCGGCTAAAAAATGTGAAAGAAAATTTTTTAAGCTTCCAGTTTGGGATACGGCACCCTTTACACTTCCTGAAGAACCACTTATTACGAAGCCAACGCGCCGCTCGACTCTTTCGGGAATTTCGGATAGTAATTTTCTGATTACAATGAGTAGTTATTTCAGCATAAACTCCCTTTATTTTGAAAGATTTAACTCCATGTAGAATGCCATTACGTGAAGGCCATAATTTTATCTTTTGAATAAGCCGAAAAAGGTCAACCTGCTTTCGATAATACTTTTTTTTAGGAGTTTTCATTGTAACCATTTTTATTCCTTTATCTATAGCAATAATAGCTATCCTCTGCTTATGAATATGATGGCGGGGAGTCCGGGAGTCGCACCCGGCTGCATAGATTTAGGGTCTACGCGATCCTGCCGATCTACCCCCCTATCTATTATCGGCAACAAACAGCCATAACAAGCATTGTAGCTACACCTATCTGTAAAGGGTCATGTACTAAACGCTCCCGAACAAGAGAATAAGCCTCATTACTTAAACCGATAGGGATACCACAAGCAGCAATTGCAGTATCCGACTTAATATGCTCTACATCGATAATCTCGGGCGCAGGAGACGCATCAACAAGAATTGTATATTGATGTAGAACCTTCTTAAGGTCTCTTTCCACAACTGTCCCATATTCTTTTGCCAGAATTTCAGCTCTGGTTTGGTCAATATCAAATACTGCTATTTTAGCACCGAGCTTCTTAAGAGCACAGGTAGCGCTCCTTCCCACTCGGCCTGCTCCTATCACCAGTACTTTACGATTGGATAATCCTCCCACCAGGCACTCCAGAGCAGAAACATACCCTCTACCTGTCGCTTCTGCATTGTCCACTATCCACTCATAAGACAAGTTTATGGCAATAAAGCAATTGTCATCAGCTAAGAAAATAACTTTTGCTCCTCTTTTAATTCCTTCTTTTAATCCCGCAACATCGTAGTTGTGCGTAATAAAAGATGTAAAACCCATATAACTAATAATACTCTGCACCGCATGCGTAAAACCTTCAATAATACCTTTACCTGAGGTAATGGGAACCACTGCTACCAACGTGGGATCGATGGCATCACATACTTCTGCTTCTGTAACACCAACAGCACGGCTTGCAATTTGCCTGAGAGTATAGCCTGTCTTCTGTAATAGTTCTTTATCGTAAATATTAAGTTCCTTGCCTATATTTATTAGAAGTTCACTGGATAAACGTGTCATCTCTTTCTACCTTTTTTGAGGTAAATTCCAAAACTGCCTCATTATTTGATACTGAGGCATCAACACAGCTTGATAACCCAAAGTGGTCTTTGATATTCTCAATAACCTTGCAGCGTCTATCCCAAACTCCTTTGTGAGTATCTGCTGTAATTATCAAAGTAGCTACCCACTCTGGACATCCTGGGACAAAATCTGTCAGGGCCTCATCAGCTCCAAAAAAATGCTCGTAAACCTTAAGAGGGCCAGCATTAGCCATAATATGCTCCCCCAACACTTCCAAAATACCTGGGGATACCTTTATATGCTCATAAATTACTTCCTTCTTATAGATAATATCAGGAATTGTGGGTATAGCACCTCTAACAAATATATCGTATAAAAACTCTAACATATTTATACCCGTTGACTTATAAACCACTGTAGGTGTCTGGCTTGGCAGCCGAGCATCTATTTCCAAAACCTTGAGAGTATCATTATGAAGAATTACTTCTATATCCATAATACCCTTAAGGTTAAGAGCTTCTGCAATTGTTATAGCAATTTCTTTAAATTCCTTATTCATCTTCTGTGAAAGTTTTACAGGGGCACGTACTCTTTTGCAGTCATAATGAGTATCCACTTCGATTTCTGTAACTTGGAGGACCGCAAAGTTACCCTTAAAACCAAAAACCTCAAGAGAATAGGAGGGCCCTTCCAAAAACTCTTGTATCACCCACCTGTTTATTCTAAAATTTGCCTCTGTTACAAAAGTGATAAAATCTTCCATCTTATTTATTTTGCGTATCCCCTTACTTCCACTTAAATCAGATGGTTTAATAATAAGCGGTAAATTGCATTTTGGCCAGGGTTTAGGCATCGGAATATCAAGCTCAGAGAATAAAAGATTAGACTTCTTTTTTGAAGAAGAGACTGCATAAGCTCTAGCATCATAGGCCAGGGGTATATCTTCTTTAGCAGCTTTTTCTTTTAAGCAATTTAAAGCAACGACATCCTCTAAAGCAGGTATAATCAAATTTACTGTTTTAATAATCCCTGGTAAATCTTCCGTAGTCACATCTAATTGATAAAAAGCATCGGATAAGCCTGCTGCAGGCACTATAGAGTTTTTATCTAATAAAATTACTTCCCAGCCAGCCTTATGTGCCAGATAAGTTGCCTCTATCCCCTGCAGTTTTCCCCCGACAACAGCTACTCTCACTTCTTTACCTCATCATAAACGTCTTTTTTAATAAGGCTCTTCTTCTCATTATTAACCCACTGAATATAATCTTCTGACGTTGCAGCTCTTAAACCAACCTTCTCTAGTACAGGCAATACACCCCTCACTGTCCGATAACCATCATCTATATCTAAAAAAGCTTGACATACCCCGGCTAATCCTGTATGGGGTGGGACCAAAGAAGTAATCACATTTGCTCCTGCCTCCAGTCTCCCTCGTAAAC
>JAGGXI010000003.1 GCA_021163155.1 Candidatus Aerophobota bacterium | reverse complement strand
GATAAGGATTTTCCAGTGCGTTGTTGCGTAGAAGTAAGTAGACTTCCGAAAGACGCTGAAATAGAAATTGAGGCGATAGCGATAAGCATAGCAAAAGAGAATCAATCTCAATAAGTATTACTTATTTATTTAGCAAAGAAAAAGCTAAAGATGCGGCCGAGGGGGGGTGAAAAGTAGATAGGCCGTTAACTGGAAAATAAAGGAAAATAAGCTATCTCATATTTTTAAATTAGGGGGGAAAAAATGGCAAGTAATAAAAAACCAAAAGAAGTACATAAGCATGGAACCTTTGAAGCATATAAGTTGCCAATTTTGATATTAATAGGAGTAGTTATTGGAAGTATTGCGGGTGCGATTGCGGGCCATAAGGCAGTTGTTGTAAAACCATTAGGCGATGTATTTTTATATATGATGTTCACACTTGTTATCCCAATAATTCTATGCCTGGTAACTACATCTGTAGCACATATAGCAGATTTACGAAAACTCGGTAAATTGATAGGTGTAACACTAGTTGTTTTTATAATTTTAGGATTAATTGCTTCCTTGATAATGGTTGGAGGTTGCGCTATATTCTCTCCAACAAAAGGAGTAGCAATTTCTCTTCCATCAACTGTGGAAGTACATCCATTTAGTGCAGGTGAAAGTATTGTTAAAGCTTTTTTTGTTCCTGACTTTGTTGATATACTCTCAAAAGATCACGTACTTCCAGCGATAATTTTCTCTATATTAGTAGGAATATCAATGAGTATGATGGGGAAAAGAGCTGAACCTATTGTGGATATCCTTACTCGAATGTCAGATGTATTATTAAAACTGGTCACTATATTAATGTGGTATGCCCCTATAGGTTTAGGAGCGTATTTTGCATATCTTATAGGAGACTTTGGTCCGTCCCTTTTAGGTAGCTATGGAAGGGCAATGCTACTCTATTATCCACTAACGATAGCATATTGGGTGATTGTGTATTCAATAACTTCTTGGCTCTCAGCTGGCTCTACAGGCTTTAAAAAATGGTGGAAGTGGATACCCGCTCCGGCTGTTACAGCATTTGGAACATGCAGCAGTACTGCAACTTTACCTGTAAATTTAGATGCTGCAAAGAAAATTGGGATTCCAAAATATATTAGAGAACTAATTCTCCCACTTGGGGCAACTATCCACATGGATGGGTCATGCTTAAGTGGAATCTTAAAAATTGCGTTCTCATTTGGTATATTAGGACTTCCATTTTTTCATGCTGGCACAGTAGCAATGGCTATACTCATTGCAATATTAGGAGGAGTTGCACTTTCAGGGATACCGGGAGGAGGATATATGGCTTCAATACTGATTGTGTCAATATACGGATTTCCAAAGGAAGTATTGCCTGTTATTATGATGATTGGAACATTAGTTGATCCTCCTGCAACAATGGTTAATGCAACAGGAGATACGAATGCATCAATGATTGCCACTAGAGTTCTTGAGGGGAAAAACTGGTTCACTAAAGTAGTAGATTAGTAAATAGAATGAACCTCACTAACAAAGTTGCGAATATAATACAAGAATGCCTTAGGGGCTTTCCCTTCCGTCACTGTATATTACGAGTAAATGGGATGATGGGTAAAAATAAGTTAATTAGACAAATTTTGTACTATTTCTTGTAGTTCCTTTACTTTTTTCTCATCTACTCATTCACTCATCTACCCAAATCTATAAGGCTCCTTCGGGGAAAGTCCCTCGATAGCCATATAAACCCCGAACTAATACTTTCTGCCAGGCTGGGTCCTTAGGGGTTATAGAGAGGTGTCTTTACCCCTTGCATAATCTGGTCAAAGATCCTGCAAGGTTTCTTAATGAATTAAAAATTCTCTAAAAGAGATTTCTGAATTTTTCAGAAATCTTTGATTTCACAAATAAAAGCCCAAATTACACAGATAGATTATCCTTACTAAATCAGTGTAATCATTTTTAAAAATCTGTGTAATCAGAGGCCTCTGAAGGTTTTTCAGAGGCCTTTAAAAACATACTTGACTTTATATGGTACGCTATAATGATCGAGAGAGGAAGATATAAATGAAAGATATTTTGTATATAGGGCAAATAAAGGCGTCCGAAATTGCCGATAAATATGGAACTCCATTGTATGTATACAATGAAGACACAATAAAGAGAAACTACAAAAATTTGATTGAGAACATTAAATATCCAAAAACAGAGATATATTATGCATGCAAAGCAAATTATAACTTAACAATTTTGAAAATATTAAAGGGTCTCGGTGCTGGTATTGATGCAGTATCACCATGGGAGGTCGAGCTAAGTATACATATTGGATTCTCTCCCAGTAAAATTTTTTTTACAGGAAATAATGTAACAGATAAAGAAATAAAATATGTTAAAGAGCATAATGTATTAATTAATATTGACTCACTGTCAGAGTTGAAAAGATATGGCAAGATGTATCCCAATTCAAAAATTTCAGTTAGAATTAACCCAAATGTAGGAGCAGGTCATCATATCCATGTTATAACAGGAGGACCTAATAGTAAATTTGGCATTTATTACAATAGAACAGATGAAATTAAACAAATAGTCTCTGATTACAATCTGGATATAATTGGAGTTCATATGCATATAGGATCGGGTATTTTAGAACCAGAGCCTTTTTTATTAGGTATAAAATCGCTTTTAACCACTGCAAAGGAATTTAATAAATTAGATTTTATAGACATTGGAGGTGGATTAGGTATTCCATATAAACCAGAAGAAAAACCATTGAATATTAAAAAATTTGGTCAAAGACTCACTGAAATTTTCACTTCATATGCAAAAAAACATGGGGATGTTTCTTTAAGACTTGAATTAGGAAGATATTTGGTTGCAAATTCTGGAGTGTTAATAACAAGAGTAAATACAGTTAAAAAAACACCATATAAAACTTTTATTGGGACTGATACAGGGTTTAATCATCTGATAAGGCCAATGCTTTATAATGCATACCATGAAATTGTTGTGGTAGATAAAATGGCTCAAGAAAAAACGCAGATGGTTAACATATGTGGCAATATCTGCGAAAATGGGGATCTCTTCGCTAAAGATAGACCTATGCCAGATATAGAAGAAGGGGATCTATTAGCAATAATGAATGCTGGGGCATACGGTTTTTCTATGAGCTCAAATTATAATTTCAGACCTCTTCCTGCTGAAGTTTTAGTTTTAGGTAATGAAATGAAACTTATAAGGAGAAGAGAAACAATAGAAGATTTGTGGAGGTGTTATGAATGAAATTTACAAAAATGCATGGATTAGGGAATGACTTTATTCTTATAAATTGTATAAAACAAGAGATAAAGGAGCCATCAGAATTAGCTAAAGAAGTTTGCGATAGACATTTTGGTATAGGAGCAGACGGGATTTTATTAGTTTTACCAAGTGAATGCGCTGATTTTAAGATGAAACTTTTTAATTATGATGGTAGTGAAGGCGAAATGTGCGGGAATGGCATAAGATGTTTTGCAAAATACATATACGAGAAGAATTTAAGCAAAAAGGAAAAAATAAATATAGAGACACTTGCAGGAATAAAAATAGCAGAACTTAGTATTCAAGATAATAAAGTAGTATCTATAAGGGTAGATATGGGATTGCCTAAATTAAAGAAAAAAGAGGTGCCAGTTACATTTGGCAATCCAGACGATATGATGTTGAACGAAGAAATTAAACTTCCAAATGGAGAAAAATTAAAACTCACAGCTGTAAATACAGGAGTCCCTCATACTGTTCTTTTTGTTGATAATATAGAGGCAGTAAATGTACTCAAATTAGGCTCTTTAATAAGACATTTTAAAGAGGTATTTCCAGAAGGAACCAATGTAAATTTTGTACAAATTTTAGAGAAGAATAATTTCAAAGTCCGAACGTACGAGCGTGGAGTTGAAAATGAAACATTAGCCTGCGGCACTGGTGCAACAGCTGTATCTGTAGCAGTGACCCTTCTGAATAGAACAGACGTTAACAAACCCATAAAATTAACTTTCAAGGGAGGAGAAATTAAAACCGAGATTAAGATGGAAGACGGAAGAATTAAAAATATATTTATGATTGGACCAGCTAAGATTGTTTTTGAAGGTGAGTATTCCGGTGAAAAAAAATAACACAAATAACACTTTATTAGATATTTTGCATAAGCAGGTAAGACCTGCTTTAGGATGTACAGAGCCAATAGCTGTTGCCCTGGCGGTAGCTACGGCGAAGAAATACATATCGGGGAATATAAAAAAAATATCAGTTGTTGTAGACAAAAACGTTTACAAAAATGGGGCAAGGGTGACCATTCCTGGAACAAAGATGATAGGTCTGGATTATGCAGCATCTTTAGGAGCAACCTGTGGAAACCCCGATAAAGGCCTGGAGGTATTAGAAGCTGTTTCAGAAAAAGACATTGAGACAGCCAAAAAATATATCAAGGAAAACAGAATTGAAGTAAAGCTGGATAGAGAAAAGGATATGCTTTATATCTCTGCAAAAATTGTTTCCCTAAAAGGTTATGCTATTTGCACCATAGAGAATGAGCATACAAATATCACTTTTATTGAAACAAACGGCAGAATTATAAAAGATAATAAAATACAAACTGTTGTGAATGAGACAAAAAATGAGATACAAAATTATTCTTTAAAAGATTTTAAGAAATTTGCTGATACTGTTAGATTGGAAGATATTTCTGTCATTAAAAAAGCAGTGGAGATAAATTCTGAAATTGCAATAAAAGGGATGAAAAATAAAGAAAATTTTGCTTACCAATTAAGAGAAGTTTTTATTGAAGAAGGGGGAAACCCAGAGAACAGTATTTTGGATTATCCAAAAATCCTTGCAGAGGCCGGTGTTTATGAAAGAATGAGTGGGGCCAAGAAGCTGGTAATGACAGTTGCAGGAAGCGGCAATCAAGGATTAGCAGCTACCTTACCATTAATAGCTATCAAGAAAATCAAAAAGTTTGATGATGAGAAACTATTTAGAGCTATTATTTTAAGCTGTTTAATTACAATATATATAAAGTCATTCACTGGAGTATTATCTCCTATGTGTGGGTCTGGCGTAGCTGCTGGCTCTGCAGTTAGTGGTGCTATTACTTATATGATGGATGGAACTCTAAACCAAATAAAAATTGCAGTAAACAATTCAATTGGAGCATTAGCCGGGATGGTTTGCGATGGTGGGAAAAGGGGTTGTGCATTTAAAATATCCGGAGCAGTATCTATAGCAGTGGAAGGGGCTCTATTGGCATTGCGTAATGCTGGAATCCCGGATAGGGATGGGATTGTTCGAAAAAATGTGAAGGAAACAATTAAAAATTTAGGCTATTTGAACAATCAAGGTATGGCTTCGGTAGATAATTGTATAATAGATATTTTATTTAATAAACAATAAAACATTGAAGATAGTTTGCTCAAATCCCGTAGAAACCTTAAGGTATGGATGAGATAAGAGAATCAGCTTCTTCTTTATCCTCTTCATTAACCATAATTTTAATTCCTCCAAAAGGAATGGAAGTGCCGTAAAGGGTGGTTATATTTTTGTTTAAAAGAAGGCAATCTATCTCATTTTCTTTAAGTAAAGACTTTATTAGCTCTGCCTCCAGAATATTTACCGCTGAGTATATCTCAATCATGTAATTTCCTCATATAAAACTTCTTTCCCTGGTATTTCATCTCTATGAGTTTTTTCTCTTTAATCAATTTTTGGATAATATTCCAATCTGATTTGGTTTTGGATAAAAACTCATTGATACCTTCCTCTCTCATTGGATGCACAGAGGTAATACTAAGTAAGTCATCTTCAACATTTCCTGTAGATGCAAAAGCATTTCCTTCATAGCCAATTAAATATTCTACATTGCTTAGATTTCTACTAAAAATCTGGTATGCTTTAGTAATAACCTGCTCATTTGCAGGTCTTGTCCCTTTTTTTGCTGGTGGTCTTGTAGGAACAGCGATATAAGCTTTATTCGGGTTTAACCTCGCCAAGAAATCAGCTATCTTTCTAATCTCCTTTTCATTATCATTAATACCTTGAATGAACATAGTTTCTGTTGCTAATTCGCCTTTAAAGATATTAGCAAATTCAAGTGCCCCTTCTAAAATTGCCTCAAGTTTCAATGATTTGTGGGGTCTATTAATCTTATGCCAGATATCTTCACTTATAGCATCTACTTTTAAAGAGACCCAATTAGCTTTTAATAAATCATTTTTGACATCATCATTCCATATTAATGAAGCATTTGTAATCACGGCAATCTTGATTTCTAAAGGTTTTAAGAGATCAATCTCATCCCCTATATTAATATCCAGGGTTGGCTCTCCATCAGGCACAAAACTTAAATAATCTATGGCTTCTCTGTTTTTCTTAGCACTCTCTACCTTTTCCTTAGCCTCTTTAATTATATCCTCTTGCCTATAAAAATCTCCTCGGTTGATCTCCATCTTTGTTGTTTTTCCAACCTGACAATAAACACAAGAATAAGTACATACTTTAGGAGGAATATTATTTATTCCTAAGCTGCGTCCCAATCGCCTGGATGGAACTGGTCCATAAGCCCTCATCATTCACCTCATAAAATTTTGCTTTAATCAAAACCTCCCTGTCCTTTAACCCTTACTATCGTTGGTTGATAAGAATGTTTATCTTTAATCTTTTTATCATAGTTGCGGATAAAAAGAAAACTTAACCCAAAAAAGATAAAGCCTATCAATATCTGATAAAAACCTGGCAAGCCGAACCGTTTAGAAAGAAGGTAACCTATAAGTATTCCTGTTAATAATGAAATTAAAGGAATCATAAACATAATAAAAGTAGCCTGCAGAGCTTTAGTAGACGAGAGTTGGATTTTTACCTTATCCCCTTTTCTTGCTCCTTTCTTATTCACTACTTCTGTTACTACAAAGTCTTTATCTTTGTATAAGCAAAGTCCACATTTTTCGCAAATTGATTTACGCTCCAATCTTACCTTGGCTTTATCAGAAGATGCCTCTACCACTACTCCCCATTCACCAATATTAGATTTATTCGTTTCCACTTTGCAAATCTCCTGTTTAATAATATAATATACTCTGGTTATGTCAAACTAAAGTTTGCTAAAATTTAGATTTTTGTTAATATAGTTTTAACTTTGTCTATCCTCTTTTATTATAAGGATAAGAGGCTGAAAATGAAATTAAATCCCGGGAAGACTTCTCTGATGGTAGTAGATATGCAAAACGATTTTGCCAATGAAAAGGGAAGCCTTTATGTGCCTTCTGTAACCAGGGTAATACCAAACATCAAAAAACTGATAAAAAAAGCAAGGGAAAGCAAAATCCCTATTTTTTATACGCAGGACTGGCACAGGCCAGATTGGATAGAATTTAAGAGGTGGCCAGTGCATTGTGTTCAAGGCAGCTGGGGTGCTAATATAATTGAGGAATTAAAGCCAAAAGAAAATGATTATTACATTAAAAAACAAACATACAATGCATTTTATGGAACTTTTCTGGAAAGATACTTAAAAGAGCTAAAAATAGATACGCTCCTTATCAGCGGAACAGTATCAAACATTTGTGTGTTAGAGACAGCTGCTGATGCATCACGCAGAGGATACTATGTAGTAATTCCCATAGATGCCGTTGCTTCATTAGATGAATTTGGTCAAAAAATACTTATTCATCAAATGGAGTCCTTATACGGAGCAAAGATAACAACGACAGAGAAAATTATGTTTTAATAAGTAAATAAAACCCGAAGGAGAAGGAAAAAATGTCTACACCCACTATAAAAAAACAGAAGAAAAAATTTTCAAAGATGAGAAGAGGTTATTTAGTCTGGTTTCTTATTCTTTTAGTATTAGATTATACTATTCCCTATACTTTACTAAAGAATATGCCGAGGATATACGGCTCCTTTCTTTTCTATATTATCTGGTCATTCATTACTATAATATCAATGTTTACTATTTTTATACGCTGGAGAGACTAAATGCAGATACATACAGTTTATACACTCCTAGCAGTGGGAATCTGGGTAATAGTGGGTACCTTAATCGCTATTGCTTCTCGTAAAGGATTAGGAAAAGGCTTATCAGAATACTTTATAGCTAATCGCAAAATCGGTGGATTTGTTTCTGCTTTAACTTATAGTGCAACAACTTATAGTGCATTTATGATGATTGGATTAGCGGGATTTACATATAAAGGTGGAGTAGGAGCTTTAGGTTTTGAATTAACTTATCTTGCTGGATTGATGCTGGTTATTTTCTTTGGACCAAGATTCTGGCTGGTGGGGAAAAAATTTGGATACGTTACCCCGGCTGAGCTTTTAGGTGACCGATATCAAAATAAAGGGGTAGCCTTTGTAGCTGCTGTATTATGCCTAATTTTTTTAATTCCTTACAGTGCGGTCCAATTGATGGGTGTGGCATATTTGATGGAAATTTTATCCTATGGAGGTATACCCTTTATTGTCGGTTTACTATTAGCTACTATTATAGCAATTGTTTGGGCATGGATAGCAGGAATGCGTTCTGTTGCCTGGACCGATTCTCTTCAGGCACTTGTAATGATTATAACAGCAATTACAATTACATTTTTTGTTATATATAAAGGATTTGGTGGTTTTGGAAACTTCTTTAATAAATTGGAATTAAATTATCCTCAATGGTTAACTTTACCCGGTCCAGGATTTTTCAGTTTTAAAGTCTATCTTGGGTTAACTCTTCCATGGTTTTTCTTTTCTATATCTAATCCTCAGGTTAGCCAAAGGCTTTTTATACCAAAATCGATGGGCGCTCTCAAAAGAATGTGCGGAGGCTTTTTGATTTTTGGATTTGTGTATACGGTAATTACAGTCCTTTGGGGATTTTCCGCAAAACTCCTTTGTCCCAATTTGTCAATAGCTGATAAGGCTTCCCCTACCCTTCTTTCCTTATCGTTTATTCCAACAACACTTGCTTTAATAGCTATGGTAGCTATTATGGCTGCAGCTATCTCAACAATTGATTCTATTATGCTCTCCTTATCTTCAATGTTTGCTAAAGACATATACCAGAATATAAGAACAAAGGCAAGTGAAGAAAAAGTACTCTGGATGGGTAAATTTATAATACCGGTAATAGGAATTATTGCCTTTCTTTTTGCCCGGGCAAGATTTGGCCTTATTTCAACTTTGTCTGTTGCTTCTTCTACCGGCCTTTTGATGACAGTCCCCACTATAATAGGAGCATTCTTCTGGAAGAGAGGAACATCTGCAGGGGCTATAGCAAGTATGGTTGTTGGAGCTATAATAACGGCTACTCTGTATATTACTAAATGCTATCCCTTAGGACATTGGCCTGGCGTATGGGGAGGGATTACATCAAGTGTAGTTTTTATAGGAATTAGTTTATTAACCAGACCTCCGCGCAAGAAAGCAGAGGAATTCATTAATTATTTAGATAAAACACTGTTAGAGAAGAATGCTTTATAAAATGAGATAAATAATAAGATGAAAAAGTTAGGAGGAATTCTTTTAGCAGCAGGGGAAGGAAAGAGAATGAGGGACTTAAAACCTTTACTCCCTATTAATTCTACTACTTTTATTGAATGCATAATAAAGAAGTTAAAGATTGTATGTGAGGAGACAATAGTTGTTTTAGGTTATCAATCTTCAATTATTATAAAAAAGGCTGACCTATCGGGAGTAAAAGTAGTTTTTAATAGAGAATATCGCAAGGGACAACTTTTTTCCCTTCAGGTTGGTTTAAAAGAGATATCAAAAGATATAGAGGGTATCATTATGGCTTTAGTAGACCAACCTTTAGTTAAAGAAGAGACTTATAAGAAGCTAAAGAATAAGTTCCTTGAATATGAGAAATCTATTATTATTCCTACATTCGGCGATAAAAGAGGCCACCCTACTATTTTTAGTAATTTTTTCTTTAAAGAGTTAATGAATGCTCCTCTGGATATAGGAGCAAGATATGTAATAAAAAATTATCCGCCATATATTATTACTGTACCCGTAGAAGATAGAGGAGTTATTATTAACATAAATACACCGCAAATTTATGATAAATTTGTTTAAGCATTAATCTCTATGTAGTACTGCTCACTTTCCCAGCTCTTCTCTTACCTCTTTAATGGTCTTATTTAAGATATTTACTACTGCTCGCGAAGAGATAGTTGCTCCAGTAATAGCCTGGATTTGATTGGGCTTTTCCGGTTTCTTACCTTTAATTAAATCGATAAAGGGTAGAAAATTTAACTTTTTGAACTGGTTCTTAAACCAATCAGAAGTAATCTTTGCCCCTAACCCTGGAGTCTCTACTGATTCCAGTATCTCTATTCCTCTAATTTTTGCAAACTGGGGATTCATTCCAATCATTACCTCAATTTCACCCTGATATCCTCCCCCTTTTCCTACAAAGGCATAACCCGTTAATTTTCCTGAAACATCAAACCCTTCATAAATTTTTCTTTCATTTTTTATTATAACTTTATAGTTTTTTGTCTGAGGGAGAACGGTAAATATAGCTTTTTGAACCTCTTTTTTCTTATTAACCTCTATCAAGGGCTGACTATATCTATATATTCCCACCAGAGCTCCTCCAGAAATTGCACTTACTAAACAAAGAACGAGAATCATTTGAAATGCTTTCTTCAACTATTTACCTCCTCCAAGAACAGTTGGTTTAATATATCTATCTATTAAAGGAGTTAAAGCATTCATAAGAAGTATAGAGAACATTTCTCCTTCTGGATATCCTCCCCAATTACGGATAATCACCACAAGAAATCCAGACCCTATTCCAAAAACCCATCTTCCTTTTTTGGATACTGGAGTAGTCACGGGATCTGTAGCCATAAAGAAAGCCCCTATCATTAATCCCCCTGCGAGTAAATTAAACAATGGTCCTCCATAAAGATGAGGATAGATCAAGTGAAATATACCACTTAATATAGCTACAGTGGAAAAAGAAGCCAAAGGCACTCGCCAATCTATATATCTTTTTATAAGAAGATAAACTCCTCCTATAAGGATGGCTAAAGCAGAAGTCTCTCCTAATGAACCAGATGTATTACCTAAAAATAATTTTAAAAGAGGAGTAGATTGATGCTGAAATTTCATTAATCCTAAAGGAGTAGCTGTAGTTACTGCATTTAAAGTAAAGGGCTTTACCCAGATGGTCATCAGGACAGGAAATGTAGCCATTAGAAAAGCTCTCCCTACTAAAGCAGGATTAAAAATGTTGTATCCTAAACCACCAAAAATCTGCTTTCCGATAATAATAGCAAAAACAGCTCCTATAGCTGCACTCCAAAGAGGAAGAGTTGGAGGAAGAACTAAAGCTAACAGTATCCCAGTAATTAAAGCGCTTGGCTCTCGAGGGAAATCTTTTCCTCTTATTTTCAAAAAGACAATCTCAGTAGTTACACTACTGAGACTACAAATAATAATTAACTCTATCGCTCTTAATCGAAAAAAGTAAATACTAACTCCCATAACTGGAATCAAGGCTATAATTACCCCCCACATTATCTTAGATACAGAAATTTTATCTTTTATATGAGGAGAAGAAGAAATTATAAATGTTTCTCTTTTTCTTTTCTTCTTTATTTTTTCCTTCTTTACCTTATCTATCACGAGGTTCCCTCCTTACGTTTCTAATCCAAAGACTTAACTTTAACCTGAATTCGGCAATTTGAATGATGACCATTAAGTTTATCGTCGAATATTGCTCTGAGTCTAATCTTCATAAAGATTAAATTTTTTAGGAGCAAAAAATATTTTTCTTTTTTGGGTAGGAGCAACTTCAGTCGCCCTTTGCAAAACAAGAGTTAAAGTCTATTGGGAGGTTAAAGCCTCCCCTACCCAGGCCAGGCACTCTAACAG
>JAGGXI010000018.1 GCA_021163155.1 Candidatus Aerophobota bacterium | reverse complement strand
TTTGCTACAATTATTTTATCGAGAAAGTCTTTGTCCGCATCGTACCAGAGTAAATTATCTCTCAAATCCTCGTAAATAAAAGTAGTTGGTGTGATGTAGATTTTATGCTTTTTACAGAGATATTGGTCAAATTTTTCTCTATTGCTTTCTCCTTTTTCAAGATAAGCATCCAATGAGTTTAAAACCCCTTTTGTCATCTTTTTAACTTGGTTTTCACATCCGATAACGGGACATATAATTGTATCCCCTTTTGCCTCAATCTTTTTTTTTCAACTCTTTTAATCCAAATATTTTCGATTCTCCTTAATTGAAGGCTATTTTACCTACCTTGTTTATATCCGCAATTAATGCGGATATACTTCAATAACTGCTCTTTTTCGTCTTTATCTATCACCTCCTCCCGTTTCTAAATTATCCAGGGGAGTAACTATTTTTTCTATGGACTTCTTGCTAACATGGGTGTATATCTCTATAGTCTTAGGACTTGAAATGTTTCAGACCTTATGGGACCGGAAAAGAGCGAGGAAGTTGCCAAAAATTGGCAGGATCCCTTACTTTAGCTGTCGTGCATCAATTATGCTGTTTCCGCTTCATCTGTTAATCGTTTCCATAATAATTCAACATTTAATTTCTTTACCCAATGTTCCAGATAATCTATATCTAATTTCCCACACTGCACTTCATAAACTCGTAAGGCATCTGTAAATTGTTTTTCACTTCCACCGGAAAATTTTGCCCATCTTAATTTAGCTAAAATTGTATCCTCTGGAGCTGAAACTTGCATTCTTAGTCCCATAAAATCTTCACTAATCTTGCGTGAAAAACGTGATTGGTCAAAAGGTTCATTAGTTAATATCCAAAAGTCAATTTTATCTCCTCCTTTTAACTCAATTAGATTGAACATACTTTGCCTGGTAATTGCATTAAGAATACTATCTTCATTTAAATAAAAATCAGGTGGCGGGAAAGCTTCGACTAATTCATGAACCTTAGATTTTTGAATAGCAATGACCATATCTATACTATGGGTAGACCTGGGTTCACCGTGTAAACTTGAAGCGGCAGAACCTGTTATCATATATTGGATTTTAGTTTGATTGAGTGCTTGAATGGCCTTCTTTAATAATTCCTGTTGTGACATTTATCGAGACGCTCCAAAAGTATTTTTTTGAATTCTTTATCTGGAAGACTCGGGAACCTCTTATGTAATCCCTGAATAAAAAGTTGATTGGCAAATTCAGACAACTCAAATGCTTTAAGCAACCTTCTTTCAGGCGACATTTGACGAAGCACTTGAATGTATATCTTATGATTTGGACGTTTTTTAATATTCATAATCTTTTATAATCTTATCCAAGGTCATTATTTTATCAACCTTTTAGTTATATTTTAACTTTTTTGTTTGCCAAAGCTCGACGTCCTTTGATATCATTTAATAGTATATAGTGGAGCTAATCAAAAGTCAAATTTACGCATCTTTTGCAGGTTGAACTTACCCTTAATTTCATAGTCTATATGGGTATAATTTCACGCCGAATTAAAATTGTGAGAGTTGCTTTAATTTCCCCTTTCCTTATCCTTCTTTAAAATCTTAAATAAATAAGGAGATAGGATTAAAATTACATAGTAAATGATTAATAAATATGGTGAAAGAAATTTTATTTTGGGGCAGGCTACAGCGGAAAGGCTCTGAGAAAAGGGAAAGGAGAAGAATTTAACTATATTTAATAGTGAAGATAAAGCTAACCAATTGGTATTAGCTATTATTTGTGCTGCTCCTATACTTACTGTTCCCAAAAGAAGAGTTAAAAGACCAAGAGATAGAATAATAGTCATCAAGGGGGCAATAAAAAGATTGGTTATTATTCCAATAAGAGGAAGTCTTTTAAAATAAAAGGCTAATAAGGGAAGTATAGAAAGCTGCGCCGCTAAGGATATAGCTAAAGACTTTCTTAAATAATTTGGTAAGATGCTCATCTTTTTTTCTAAATGAGGGGTAAGGTAGATTATTCCTCCTACAGCTATAAAAGAGAGCTGAAAGCTTGCTGTAAAAAGATTAAGAGGATTAAAAGTTAAAATAATGAGAGCAGCGAGAGAAAGAATTACTAAAATAGGCACATCTCTATCCAGAAGAAGACAAATTAAACCTACTATCCCCATTAGACTGGCTCTTACTACGGGAGCTCTTAATCCTGTAAGAAGAGCATAATAAAATAAGAGGGGAATACTTATTAAGGATGCTAATCGATAAGAGATTCCTAAAGACTTAAATAGGAGAAAAAGAATAAATAAAATTAATCCTACATGAAGCCCACTTACTACCAGAATATGGGCGGTGCCTGTTCTTAAGAAGTATTCCCGTACTTCAGAAGGCAGAGATTCTTTATCTCCCAGTAGAATACCCTTTAAAATGGCAGAATATAGCTGAGGAAGAGTATGCTCGATTACTTTTATCATCCAATGACGAGTTTTGTAAGCCCATTTTATTAGAGGGTTTCCTTTTCCTTTTTTTATTAATTCTACTTTGCCTGTATGCAGTTCAGCCCATATTCCTTGATAGGAAAGGTATTTCTGCCAGTCAAACTCTCCTTTATTTTTTGCTCCTTGTGGTAAAAGAAGGTGCCCCTTTACTCTTACTTTATCACCGTAATCATAGTTTATAAAAGGGAAATAACTACTTACCCATATTTTACCATTGGCCTTTTTATTCTCGTTTTCTTCTTTGAATCTTATATTCTCTGCTCTCAAGGTGAAACAGACCTTGTTTCTTTTTTCTCCTTTTAGGCGAGGCTCATCCATTACCCAACCTGTTATTTGCACCGTCTTCTCGGAAGGGGCGAAATTCAGAATATGGGAAGGAGAAGAAGGAAAATAAGTACAGTTAAAATAAAGATTGCCCGCTAATAGAACTAAAAGTAGAAGAAGATAAGCTGTCCATTTCTCTTTCCCCTTAAGGTAAAACAGGGTGATTAAACAGAAGAGTGAGATAATAATTAAATAGAGAGGAATAAGAGGGATAAATAAATACCTCCCTAAAATTATTCCCCCGGCGAAAAAGAGAGTAATTCCCACAAGGGGCTTTCTCATTTATCTTATTCTATAAAGGTCTCGTAGCAAACTATCTCTTTTAAGGAACGGCGCGACTTAACTTTTGGTTTATCTGCAGGGTAACCTAATGGAAGCAGAGCCACCACCTTATATTTTTCGGGAATATTTAGAATTTCTTTTACCTCTTCCTGGGAAAAGTCACCAATCCAGCAGGTTCCCAAATTCTCCTCCACTGCTATCAGGGTCATATGGTCAACAGCTATGGCCAAATCCACTGCATAGCTGGGAACGCCGCAATGCATAATATGGCTTGGGTTAAGCCCTACGGCTGCAATAACTACTGATGCCTCGGCAATAAAGTTTTGATTTGAAGCTGCTTGAGCGAGTTCTCGGCGCCTCTTTTGATCCCGAACCACTATAAATTTCCATAATTGCCTGTTGCTTGCTGATGGGGCAAGACGTGCAGCTTCAAGCACTCTCTTTATTTTCTCTTCGGGAACCTCTCTCTTCTCATAAGAGCGGACGCTTCTTCTTTCTTGAATAGCCTGTTTTACTTCCATTGATTCCTCCTGGTGATTTCTCTTAGGATTTATTTGATCCTGCTAAATATTTTACTGTTTTAGCTTATTTTGTCCAATTTTAAGGGTTCACTACAAACGGTGGTTTTATCATTTTGTTATTATCAATACTTTTATAACTATTATATATGCTTTCCGACCAAAAGTAAAGACAATCTCGTCTTCCTTGGAGACTGTTTCCACATTAAAGAAGATATCAATACCCTTTACATTTTTGATAGTTGGAATTACTTTTTTGTAAATGCTTATATGCTCTTCAATTAATACAGTTGTCCAGTGGTTGAACCATGTACAAATTATATAGTTTGTTACATCATTATGGAGTTTCGTCTTAACATTATTTAACCCAGATTCGGCAAACTGTTAGAGTGCCTGGCCTGGGTAGGGGAGGCTTTAGCCTCCCAATAGACTTTAGCTCTTGTTTTACAAAGGGCAACTGAAGTCACCCTACCCAAAAAAGAAAAATATTTTTTGCTCCTAAAAAATTTTAAAAAATTTAATTTTCATGATATGGGAAGAAGCGTTACCCATAAGGTCCAAATATGTCGTAAGAAACTACTTAAGGGAAAAGATACCCCTGATATTGCTAAGGAGTACTCTCACGATCCTATGAGTGTAGATAAGTACCTTTTGGACTTGCATAGGATTAATTTTTGCAGTAAAAAGGGCATGAGCAAAGAGGAGATATGTTTCTCTATTCAACGGAGTGCCACTCTCGTAGAAGAGTATCTCAAGCTAATTGAGGAAATAGAACGTGGAAGAACCAAAAAAGTTAATGAATACTAACTTGCCAAATGGCATAGCTATCTTTTGCACGAAAAAAATGGTAGCCGCGAGGCTCAGAGCCTGCGTAAAACAGCGCAACCTTACTTTACCGATCAATCTTGATAGTGCAAGGATAATTACAGCTTAAATGTGATATTTGTGATTTTGAAATTAATCTTTCTCTTCTTACATAGATCGTTGTTAATGCAAATATTACGGATTTCAAGATATTCTAAAAATCTAATAAGATGAGTTTCCTGCAAAAGTTGGCTTTTAAAGACCTCAAAATTTTGGAAGTCAAAAGTTAATAGGGGAGACAAAGGGGGGGTTAGAATATGTATGATTCTGATTTCCAATTATGCCTATCGTGAGTTTACTACGCCAGGATATTGACAAAATGAGGATTTTAGATTAGAGGAGAGAAGTCAACAGCGCATTTTTTAGGCAGAAAGCGGCAATTGCTTCAGTGGCGGTATAAAAGATAAGATTTAAAAATAGAAAGCAGGCAGTTGTTTGTTTTACTGCCCCGGCTGAAACCCTATAACTAAAGACAAAGTCCTAACTTTTAACTCTAACTATAATCATTCAGCCGGGTCATTACCTTATTGTTACCTCTGCTTTGTTACGTTAACTGCCTGAGGGCCTCGTTCGCCCTCTTGCACCTCAAAGGATACTTGATCGCCTTCCTGAAGACTCTTAAAATTATCCCCAGTAATGCTAGAAAAATGTACAAAGACATCTTTCCCGTTTGCTCGTGAGATAAACCCATAACCTTTACGATCATTGAACCACTTGACTGTTCCTTCTTCTGACATATATATATCACCTCCTTCCAGCAATTTATTAGTATTACTTTACCAACATTGCTTTTCACGTGTATAATTTCTTCTTTAAATAAAGTTTTCCAGGATTTCCATCCCTGGTATACTATTATTTTATAACTAACTGTTTCAGCATCTCAAAATCAGTTATGATTAACAAAATAACCACCTAGATTTTTGCTTTTCAGGATAAGTTACTCTTAAGACAGGCTACTATAGGGTTAATAGGTAGGTCTTAAACTATTCATCTATTAATTACTCTGATTACCAAAAATCACAATAACATTATATATCATTTTATTTCTTTGTCAACCCCCCGCATGTCAAGTTAAATGGGTAGAGACCTCTGAAAAAGTCGACGCAATTCTCCTAAAATAATAAATTTCCCTCTTGTTCTTTCTCAATTTTTTCTCCTTGTATTTGACAAAAATCCTTATCTGGTGTATATTTAAGGTAGTTTTATCTCAAAATTTTACAAGGAGAAAATTCCATGTTAGGAAAAACTGACTCTCAAAAAACATTGGGAGACCTTCTTATCCTCCTGAGGTTATGTTTAAGATTCTATTCTTAGAATTCTACTATAACCTATCAGATGTAGAAGTAGCAAAGCAGCTAAAATTCAATGTTCTCTTTAGATACTTCGTTGGACTTAAAGCTGAAGACACTCTTCCCGATGATACCTCTTTAGTTGTTTAATGAAGAATAGCGGGATCAGCTGTCAAACTCAGGTTTAAATCTCTTCATAATATTAACAAAGTGCTAAACTCTCCATTATTTTAAGGGAGGATGGGGAGTTTTAGTTTCCCTCAATGTCCCTGGGTTTGTTGTAAGTGTGCGAGGGCAAAGATTACAAACCTCTTTAGGCTCGGTTCCTTTTATAAAGATCTCTTTAATCTTCCCCGGGCAAGAAGAACTAACTAACATCCCGGATTGAGGACAAATATAAACTTCTGTTAATCCCTCGGGAATAGTAAAATTAAAATTTCTCCCTTTATCTCTTTTTTCTAAAAGAAGCATAATATCTCTAAAGAGTGGACCTGCTCCAGAAACTCCGGAAACATTTCTCATAGGCTTACCATCAAAGTTACCTACCCATACCCCTACAGTATAATAGGGAGTATAGCCTATTGTCCAGTTATCTCTGAAGTTTCCAGAGGTTCCAGTCTTCACAGCACAGGAAAAAGGTAGACTTAAACAAGAATTTTCTCCAAAAGCTGGAATTCGGGCATCTCTATCTGCAAGGATATTAGTGATAATATAAGAAACCTGAGGAGAGAAAACGCGGATAGAATGGTATTCTGAGAAAGTTTTTGTTCTTTTTTGGTTATCTTTTATCTCTAAAAGTGTCCTCTCTTTTTTAAACACTCCTCCTCTTGCTAAAGTTGAATAAGCACGGGTTAACTCCAGCAAAGTGACTTCTCCATCTCCTAAGGTAAGACCAAGACCATAATAATCAGCTCTTTTATTAAGACTCTTAAAACCCAACTCCTTAAGTCTGTGAAGCAGAGATTCTACCCCTATTTTTTCTAAAACTTTTATTGCTGGAACATTGTAAGAACAGGCTAAAGCCTCTCTTAATCTGACAAGTCCATGAAACTTTCCATCGTAATTTCTGGGAACGTAGTCAATTTCCTTAGTTTGAATATGAATCTCTACATCTGCAATTAAAGTAGCTGGTGTCATTCTCTGCTCTAAGGCAAGAGCATAGGTAAAAGGTTTTAAAGCCGAACCCGGTTGTCTTAAAGAGACAACCCCATCCACCTGTCCGCTATGAGAAGAGTTAAAAAAATCTGCTGAGCCCACAAAGGAGAGAACCTCACCCCTCTTATTATCCATAATAAGAGCTGCTGCATTGGTAACATCCCATTTTTTTAAAGATTTAACATAATTTTTTAAAATAGCCTCAACATCTTTTTGAAGTTGAAAATCAAGGGTGGTACGGATGAGTGAGATATTTTGTCTTTTCTTTGATGGAATCTTTGAGAGAACAAAATCACAAAAATGAGGAGCACGGAAGGCTATCTCTGGAGCAACAAGATTAAGAGGTTCTTTAAAGGCTCTTTTATATTCTTCTTGCGTAATCATTCCCTTATTTAACATTCTTTGAAGGACTTCTCTTTGTCGTTTTTGTGCCCGAAGAAAATGGCGGTAAGGATTATAAATGGAAGGACCCCGAGGGAGTCCAGCTAAAAAGGCAGCCTCAGCTAAAGAAAGGTGAGACGGGGGCTTATCAAAATAAAAACGCGAGGCTGCATTAACTCCAAATGTTTGATTACCGTAAGGAATACGATTAAGATATTGAGTAATAATTTCATCTTTGGAAAGCGAAGTTTCCAACCTTACAGCATACCATATTTCTACAATTTTCCAGAACCAATTTCTTGGAAAATGATAGATATTTTTTATTACCTGCTGGCTGAGAGTAGAACCGCCAGAGATAACCCTCCTCGCTCGTATATTCTGAATTATTGCTCTTGAAATAGCTCTTATATCAATACCCGAATGCTCATAGAAACGGCTATCTTCTGCTGCTAAGGTGGCAGAAATTATATTTTTGGATATTTCTTGAAAAGATATCCATCGGCCTCTTCCCTCTTCGTCGGAGAGAACCTCCCTTAAAAGATATCCATTACGGTCAAGAATCCTTAAAGAAACTATGGAGGCAGGCTCAAGCACTTTTCGAGGAAAGGGAATATATAAGGATACACCTAATAATATCAGGATAAATCCCAGAGAAGCACTAAAAATCCTCATTTTTATTTAACAACTATCTCCTTTTCCGCACTTCTTCCAAAAACCTCCGGTGTATACATCTCTTCTGCTTTAGTAGGAGGGAGATGATAAATTCCTGGAGTTGTTACTCTTACTAAATAGGTGTGGGTATAGATTCCCGGGGAAAGATAATCAGCAAAAAGAAGAACCTTCTCCTTATACATCTCCATATGCCTGAATCCCTGCCACCAGAACTTATTTTTTCTTTTTTCTATTTCTCTGGCTAATTCCTTGCTTTCCGTCTCAAAAGAGAGATTCACGGGCACAAAACCTGCGGGTAAAGGGTCATTCACTACTACAAAGTATCTTTCCTGAGGGATAACTACCTTTAAAGTAACTGCTAATAAATCTCCTAACTGGAAAGAATCTTCTATTCTTTTTCCATTAAGAGTCTCAAAACTCTTGAAAACTGCGATTCCTTCATCACGAGGTTCCAATTTTCCAATTGGTGAGTAGCTCATTCTTACCTCATAATACATTCTGCCTTTTCCATCTTTATAAATCTTTAAGGGCAATTTTTCCCCCTTTTCTAAAGAGGCTATGTCTACTCTTTTCTCGCAAACCTTCTCCTCTCTCTTTTGGAAAATATGTTCCAGAATAGTTTTTCCTGCAAGCAAAACCCTTACCTTAAATTCAGGCTCTTCCTCTTCGTAACGGTGAAAATAATCATCTAAAGCGTAGAAAAGATAAGCATTATCTTGAGTGGACATCCAGCGATTTTTTTGCTCTCTCATTAGCCATCGAACGATTTGAGGAGTAATAGAGGGCTTTTTTTCTATCTCTATAAGGGTCTGGAGTATTATAGCCGTAGTGCGAAAGTTACTATGAAAAACCCAGGGGATTTTCTCTTTTTCTTCAAAATAAGCACTGGTAGGAGATATTTTTATCTTATTCATTAAATCCCTTACTACCTCTTCCTCCATTTCTTTATCTCCCCCTCCTAAGTAGATAGCTTTAACTAAAAAGGCACGGGCAAAGAGTGGCATTTCACCTCTTTTTGTGTATAAGTATTCCATGTAAGCGGGTTCAGGTTTTTTTAGAAGAGAGAGAACATAGAGAGCAAAGGCTTCAGAGCTTCTCCAGGAGGATAAGCTATAGGGATACCTCTTTTTGTCCAGCTTTCCATGGAGAAGTTTCTTTAGATATTCGGCTCCTTTTTCTATAATCCTTGAAGGAACTTCATAACCAGCTTCCTGAGCTTTCTTTAAGATAAACAGAGTATAGCAGGTAAGATAAGGAGAATCATAGGATGAATCCTCCCAATAAGAAAATCCTCCGTTTGGCCTCTGATAAAGAGAGACTTCCTTTAAAGTCTCTTTAACTATCTCTTGGGGACTTTTCCCTTTGGGAAATGAAAAATCAAAATTTTCTACCATATCCCTAAAAAGAATCAAGGGAAATATACGAGAAAGGCGCTGTTCTAAGCAATGATATGGATAATTCAATAAAGAGGTAAAAGGGGTTTTTAAAGAAGATAAAACTGTTGAGGAAACATCTATTTTTACCTCTCCTATATCGGGATAAATATCTTCAGGAATCAAAATCTCTTGATAGGCATCTTTTAAGCTACTTTCAAAGAGCGCTACGCTTTCTTTTTGTCTTGGGAGATTTACAGGTATAGTAATGGTAAGGCCATCTGTATATTTCCCCATTATAGCTTTAAAGAAAAATCTTGCCTCTCCTATTTCTTTAGCTTCAAATGAAAACTTAATTTCCCTATTTTCCCCAGGTTTTAAGAGAATTTTGCGAGTCTTCTCTCCCTTGAGAGTAATTCCTTTTGCTTTTCCTGAGATTTGAACCTCTCCTTCCTCGCCTGTATAGTTATATACTACTACTCCAGCTTCAAAGGAATCTCCCATCCGTGCAAATTGAGGTAAAGTACTCTTTAATAGCAAAGGTTTTTTGACCACTAATTTTTCTTCTCCGGCACCAAAAGATGAGTCTTTGGTAAGAGCGGTAACCATTATCTTAAAAGTGGTAAGATTATCCGGAAGAGCGAAACTCACCTCACCGTATCCTTGAGGTCCAATTTCCACCGAGGGATTCCAGTAAGCAGTAGGAATAATATTTTCTCTCATAGGTATCCCCGCAAATGCTTCCATTCCTCCTCCACCTCCGGGATTTCTCCCTTTAGTCCCCATCTCCGTTTTTTCAATTACATAGGAGCGAGTCTCCGATGTTTTAACTGAGAGCGATCGATGGCGATAGAAGGTGGTAAAGGCATCAGGAGTCTTATACCCTATAAGATTCAATACTCCCATATCCACCACGGCTACAGAAACTTCAGATGGCACTCCCTCACCAGAGTGGTTCCTCACCTTAATGGCTATTTTAACCTTATCCTTAGGGGAGTATTCTTTCTTATCAGGAGTGACCTCTACCTGAAGTCTCTTTTCCATAGGATCTGCAGGAAGTTCAATATATCCTATTTTAAATGAAGGCTTTTTTGAATCTTCTTTTTCCAAAGCGTCTTCCTCAGTTATTCTTCCCTTAAGAAGAATGACTGAAAGAAAGACATTGGGAATACAATCATTGGTAATGGAAATCTTAAGGGTGTCCGCCGTCCCCTTTATCTCTTCTACCCAACTTTTTATAATACCCTCTCTCTCAAGGGTTATTAAAGCTTTTGCCTTTTTATAAGGCGATTTAACCAGGATTTTAGCTATATCTCCAGGATGATAATTTTTGGCGTCAGCTATTAATTCAATCCTATCATCCTTTCTTCTTTCCCAGGAAGCATAATCCTTTCCACTTACATAAAAATAGCTGCCGCCGATGATTTTATTTCCCCGTGAATCTTCTCCTTTTGCTTCCAGAAGATAAAGTCCGGCACTTTCAGGAGAAAAGGAGAAAGATACGGGTTTCTCTCCAGAGATTATCTGGAAAGAGGCTTTTTCTTTATCCTCTTTTTTACTAATCCACCTCCAGTATCCTCCTGGTCTTGTTTCTTTCTTATAATACCATTCCCTCTTTAACACCCGAAGCTGTAATTTGTTTCCGGGAATAATTTTTCCTTCAGGGTTTACGGTGATGACCTTAATCTTAACCTCTTCCCCTTCTTTAGCAAAAGTTGTGGAAGGTTTTATTCCTATATAATACTCTCCCCTATGAACCATTGCTGTAGTGCGAGAGGCTATACTCTGGCGGGTAGGGCCAGTAACTACTGCCTCAAGAAATATTTTAGCTGAACCTTTAAAGTCATCTCCTTTAAGGGTCTTTTCCAGATAAAATCTTCCTGAAGAATCCAATCTTCCCTCACGAGAATCTATAAGCTGGCTCTTATCATTCTTTTCCCACCATCCAGGACCGAAGAAATACCCTTTATAACCGGGTGGAGAAAAGTGTGCGGGGTTTAATCTCAGTTTCCAGGAGACTTTCTCCCCACTCATTGCTGCACCAAAGAGATAATCTCCTTCAATGGTTGCTCTATAGGAATCTTTAAAAACATAGTTCTCCTTATCAATGTGGGCATTTACTTCAAAATTAGCCGGGCGAAAATCCTCTACCCGAAAAGACCCCCTAAAATTAGTTTCTGGGTGTCTATTTCTCTCCTTCTCATTTTCAAAAGAAGAGACCTGAATGCTGTAATATCCCGAAGGGGCATCCTTATTTAAAGTAAGAGAGAGGAAGAAAGAGCCGTAGGAGGAAAGATTAATTTTCTTTTTAAAGATTTCTTCATCTCGGCAGTTTTTTATAAAAATCCAGAATTTTTTTGCTTCAGGGATTTTCCACTTTCCTCTTTCTTTTTCTCTTACTATTCCCTTTAAATGAACTTCTTCCCCCGGTCGATAAAGGCCTCTTTCCGTAAATAGATAGCCCATAAATTTCTGGGGGAGTGGCTTCCAATCATAAGAAATACCAAACTGATAAGGAAAAATTCCTGTTCCCCAATCAGAACTAATAAAAGCGGTATCCTCTCCTCTGGTAACAAAGACCCACTGACGGGGTTTTCCTCCTTCCTTTCTGGCTTTTATTTCCAGTGTCTTCCACCCTGGTGTAGATGCTAATCCCTGGGAATCAGTCTTCCCTCTCCAAAAAATTTTATTAAAATCATCTCTTATTTCTATTAGGGCTCCTTCTATAGGAGAAGCGGTTTTAAGGTCAGTTACCAGGATAAGATTGTTTTCAGAAGAAAATTTGGCCGTAATTCCCATTTCTGTAGCTTGAATTAAAACCCTTTTATATCTATTGTATTTCTCTACTTCAGGAATAAAGAGTTCTGCAAAAACAGCTCCGTATCTCTTTTTACCTAAGATATCCTTAATCTTTATAAACTCTGCTGTCTCCTGATTCTGAGCTCCTTTTATTTTCCATTCTCTACTTATATCAAGGAAATCCTCTATGCCTTTAATTTCCTTGCTTGACTGAAAAATTCCTTTTTTTGAAAGGAGGGGGATAACTTCATCTACTTCAAGTGACCCCACTCTAAGTCTTACTTTACTTATGTTCATGAAAGTAACTGGGTATAAAAGATTTCCATAAGCTTCAAGGACTGCCCATCCTGTAGGGATGAAAACCCGGGGAGAATAAGGACCGGTAGTAAAAGTAAAGTTTATTTTTTCATCAAGAGAATTTCCAAATCTATCTTTAAGATCAGGGGAGAGAGTAGCCGTATAAAGTGTATCAGGCTTAAAATTCAGATGTAAGTAAATGTGAGGGGTGGGATAGTCCGATTTATAATAATATTCAGGTATTTCTACCTCGGGCTGAAAAGAGATTTTTGTAGCTATTTCTCTGTAAGAGACAGGATTGCTAAAATTAAGGACTACACACTCTTCAGGGCTACTAAGATGAGACTTACTTAAGCCTGTGAATCTAAAAATTCCATAGGTTGAAAAAATAAAATTATAGTCTTTGGACATCCCTAAAGGGCCTTCTACTCCTGGAAACCCTTTAAGAACATCTACCCTATAAAGATAACCAGGCTTAAGTTTTTCTTCAGGCTTTAAAAGAAGGATTTCTCCTTCCTTAGCTCGAAGATTTTGTTCATCTATCTCTTTTTGAGTTAAATATTTTAAATTAAAAGGGAGGAAAATTTTTTCTCCCTCAGGTCCTCTTCCTGTAAGCTCCAAAAAGTCTCTTGCCTCTTCAAGGGGCATCTTTTGGTTAAACTGAAGGATTATTACCTCATTTAAGTTAATCCATTGAGTTTTATCTCGAGGCCAGTTATAAATTAGCTTTGGGCGGGGAGTTTCTAATGACCAGGTAAAATCCTCTTTTAAAACCTCCCCGGAAATTGAGGAGATACCTCCGGGGACAGTAACAGTAAAATTAGTTCCATAGGGTAATCTGCCTTTTTCAGGAAGAAAGACTAAAGTGCGTGTTCCCATCCAGCGATACTTTCCGGGAACCTCGGGTGTGATGAGAAGAGGGCCAGTTCCTTTTCCTTTGGGAAGTTTTTGGAGGGAGACCATAGGTTGGTTAAAATTAACAATAATAGTGGAGGTTTCCCCAATATTCTCCGTTGCACCTCGAGGTGCAACCGAAAGGATCTTAACTTCATCAGCAAAAGCAGAGGAATATCCCCATTTTGTAAAAATAAGGAAAAGTAACATTGCTATCAAATACACTATCTTTTGTTTTCTTTTAAACATTTTTTATCCTCCTGGGGTCAGGTCTTCATTCTTCACTTAATAATTCTATCTCTATATCATACACCATCTTTTTTAGTTCTTTAGCCTTCTCCATCTCTCTTTTTAATCGAGACGCTACCTGACTTACAGCACTATATCTTATTTTAAAATATCTGCCAATCTCCTTATTGCTTATATCTGTATATTTCCTTAAAAAATAAAGGCAGATTTTTCTTGGTAAATTATTACGTTGTCCTACCTCTCTTATTTTTTACTCATTTATTATGATAAAGGGCACCTGGATAGGAAATTCTTAATGGTCTGGACACAAGCTATC
>JAGGXI010000011.1 GCA_021163155.1 Candidatus Aerophobota bacterium | reverse complement strand
TTAAAACGGGGTCTATATATAGCTGATTGGTATGATCACTTTACTATTGCGCCTCCTTTGATTATTACAGAAGAAGAAGTAGATGAAGCTATAGAAATTTTTGATGAAGTATTAAAGATTGCTGATAGAGAAGTAGAGAAGTGATTGTATTTAAATTAGTTTGTTTTAACAATCTTACTTAAAATAAGGAGTGTGTTGTGTAAGGCATATGAAAGAAAGTATTGCGTGTAGATTTAAGTAAAAGAGCTATACATACAGAGAAATTCGCTGAGGATTTCTATATTAGCTTTATGTACTGTCCAATGTTTGGGGTTCATACAAATAAAATAAAGACATATCAAGAGAAGGGGAAGAAGGGGAGATCGAGATGACTAAAGAAAGAATATTTAAAGATTTATTTAGCGCTGTTGTAAGCCTGGATGAAGAAAAAGGGGTAAGAGCCGCAAATGAGCTTATTAAGGAAAAACTTGATCCTTTAGAAGGTATTGAGAAGGGCCTATCTGAAGGGATGAAAGTGATAGGAGAAAAGTTTGATAAACTGGAGGTTTTCTTACCGGAACTTCTAATGGCTGCGGATGTTTTTAACTCAACAATGGAGGTATTAGGACCTGAAATTTTAATAAGAGGCAAAAAAGTAGAGAAGAAAGGCACAGTAGTAATAGGTACGGTGAAAGGAGATATTCATGAGATAGGCAAAGATATTGTAGCAATGCTTTTAGAAACAGCAGGATTTGCTGTGCATAACTTAGGGAAAGATATTTCTGTTTCTACTTTTTTAGAACAAGCAAAGCAACTTAAAGCAGATATTATAGCTATGTCATCTCTTTTGACTACAACTATGTTGGCCCAAAAGGAACTTATAGATATATTAAAAGCTGAAAAGAAAAGAGATAAATATACTATTATGATAGGAGGTGCTCCTACATCTCAGGCTTGGGCTGACGAAATTGGAGCCGATGGATATGGGAAGACAGCTAAAGATGCAGTTTCTCTTGCTTTAAAATTAGTATCCCAAAAAAGAGAGGAGGAGAGAGATGGTTAGTTTTGAGGAGGTTATTAATCGAACGTTAACAGGACCTTATTGTTCTGAAAAAGATTATAATTTAAAAGTGTTTGTTCCAAAATTGAGAAAAGTAGTTAAAAAATACCAAATTAAGTATGATCCAGAAAATCCTATACCTTCTGATGATGATTTAGCTGATCGGGTATTTAAAGCAGGAGTAGAACTTTATGCTAATGTAGGCACATATTGTGTTGATACAGGACGTATTATCCAGTTTACAAAGGAAGAAATTCAAGAGGCGTTAGCGACAGCGCCATCAGCCCCAGTATTTGGAGAGGGAAAGGATGCGAAACCGTTAGTGACACGCAAGCCCGAAAGTGATACTCCTCCCTGGTGTTTTCTTGGAGCTTGCGGAGCTGGGGTTTCTAATGAGGAAATATTTATAAGTATTATTCAAGGTTATGGCAAGATTCCTTTTGTAGATTCAATAACTACTCCAAGTCTTACTACATTTAACGGTATTCCAATTCACGCAGGATCACCCTCGGAAATATTAGCTTGTATTAGAACTGCTATTTTAGCAAGGGAAGGACTAAGAAGGGTAGGAAAACCTGGGTTACCTATTATGAATTCTATAGCTACTGCGGTGTCAGATGCAGGAAAGATTGCGGGAAGTCAATTTGGGCTTAGGCCTTCGGATGGTTGGCTTATTGGAGCAATGGCGGAAATGAAAGTAAATCTTGAAAGACTAAACGAGATTGCTTATGTATTAAGTTTAGGTGGTCATGTAGTTGCAGAGACTGCTCCCATATTAGGAGGATATTGTGGTGGGCCAGAAGGAGTTGCAGTGACTAATGTAGCTTATCATATTCAATCAATACTTGTATATCGTGGATCCTGTCAAGATACTTTTCCTATACATATTAAATCTTCTTGTAATACAGGAAGAGGGGTTTTATGGGCAATAAGTATAAGTAACCAGGCAATTACTCTAAATAGCCATTTCCCATTGCTTAATATTAGTATTATAGCTTCGGGGCCAATGACTGAAATGGAGTTTTATGAGACTGCTGCTCATGTAATCACTTCTATAGTCTCTGGTGGTTCTATTGAATCCTGTGGAGGCGCTAAAAATGTTTGTATAGACCATTTCACTCCCATGATGCCTCGATGGGCTTCAGAGATTGCTTATGCAGTGGTTGGGATGGAAAGAGCTGATGTAAATGAAATAGTAAAGCAGATTATTAGAAAATACGAAAATAATCTAAGTAATCCTCCTAAGGGTAAGAAGTATCAGGATTGCTTTAATATAAAGACATCGGAGCCAAACAGAGAGTATATAGCATTATATAGAAAAGCCAAAAAAGAACTTGGTGACTATGGGTTGAAATTCAAATACTAATATTTATTATATAAATATATTGAGGTGATTTGAGAACTCACCTTTTTTACTGAAAAGCGGATAAAAAATTGGTAAATAAGAGAGAAATTGAAAGAGAAAGGTAAAAGTTGGAGAAAAAAGCAAATACCTGTACCATTTTAAAGAGCGAGACGTTCTTTCTCCCTTAACCTGATAGGTCTCATTCTTCCAAATACGAGTGGCTCCACATTCAGGGTACTTACTTGGCCTTTCCTCTAAAAGAGAGGGAGTTTTAGTTGAGACAGTTATCTGTGATATTTGTGATAAAGCTTCGTATTTTTTCTGTAATTTCTTAAGTTTTCCTTTGAGGATTTCAACTTTAGAACGAGGTCGTGGACCCGGTGTTTTGGGAGACAGAATCTGTGGCAAAGCCTTTAAGACTTTATTTTTCCAGAGATGAATAGAATCTTCATCGACCTCATATTTACGAGCTAAAGAACAAATTTTTGCTCCTTTTAAGTTTTCTAAAATGAGCCTTAGTTTTCTTTCGGTATCTATTGATCGATAAGACATTTTTTTCTCCTCCTTTCGCCTTCATTTTAATATAAATAAAGGAGAAGGTAATAGAAAATACCGAAAGGTTTATATGATTTTATCACTGAAAATCTTTCAAAAAAATAGATATTTTTGACTATTAAAAAATTTTCGTGCAAAACTTGGTTGACAAAACAAGATAAAGATGAATAAGCAGATTGTATGATGTCTGTCGCCCTACTTTTCTATCCATGCCGATAAGGTTCAAATGGAAAAAGTAAGAGAAGTTGGTCCCGCCCATCTAGGATACAAGTTTTGGAAAAAGCTTGGGATGGATGGTATTCTTAAAGAAGGATACCAGAATATTCAAAGGGTGGGGCGTGCTCTTGTATATCTTGATGGCGTACGACTAAATATTTAATGTTGAATGATTTTAAAATTAAAGGAAAAGTATAAGTAGTAAGTTTTAAGGAGGATTAAGTTATGGGGAAAGAGGAGCTTTTAAAGGAAGCTGCAGATGCGATTGTTAACTATAATAAAAGCAAGGCTGAGGAGATAGCCAAACGTACTCTTACCGAGGAGATAGATCCTTTGGAGATGATTGAGAAGGGGTTCCGAAAGGGTATAATTAAAATAGGTGATCTCTTTGGAAGAGGGGAGATATTTCTACCGGAGCTAGTGCAAGCAGCTGAGGCTATGAAATCATCAACCGATATTCTTATCTCTGCACTACCCCAGGGTACGCAAGAGA